>JBKOXY010000451.1:0-5973 GCA_046725125.1 Pseudomonadota bacterium
ATGTGCTCGATGCCGGCATCCGCCATGGCGGTGAGCAGATGTCGGCGCCTCGCCTCCGCCAGCATCTCGCCCTACTCCACCGCGCTCGCGTGCGTTGACGCGTAGCCGTAGTCGCGCCGCGCCGCTTCCGGCGAGACGTAACCGGCGACGATGTCCTGCTCGACGTGCTTGCGGTCGCGCTGCCGCGGATCACCCCATCCGCCGCCACCGGCGGTGCCGAAGGTGAGCCGGTCGCCGGGCTCGAGCGCGATGCCGGTCGCCTTCAGGAGCTTCGTCGTGCTGCCGTCGCCCCGCGTCAGGACGGCTTCATTGACCGCGCCCGGCTTGCCGCCACGCAGCCCCCAGGGCGGATCCTTGGTGCGGTCGCAATTCACGTTCGCAACGCACTTTTGCAATGCGCGGTAGGTGAGATCGACGCCGAGCCCGCCGCGGTGCTTGCCGGCGCCCCCGGAATCGGTGCGCAGCGCGAAGCGCTCGATCAGGAACGGATATTGAATCTCCTGCAGCTCGATCGGGGCGCTGCGCACGTCGCCCTGGCAGATCGAGACCGAAGCGGATTCGCCATCCTCGTGCGGCCGCCCACCCCACCCGCCGCCGAAAATGTTCATCAGCAAGAAGCGCCGCCCGTCCGGCCGAAAGCCCCCGATGGAGCAGCCCCCCATGTCGCCCTTGTGCGCCGCGGGGATGCGTTCGGGCAAAGCCTCCGCCAAGGCCTTGAGGATGGTGTCGATCACGGTCGGAAGCGGGATGCTCCAAAGGCCGAGCGCCGCCGGCCACCTGGCGTTGAGGATCTTGCCCTCGGGCAGGATGAGGTCGAGCGCGCGAAACGAGCCTTCGTTCACCGGCGCTTCGCCTTGGGTCAGATTCTTGAAAGCGACGCGCGCCGCAGCGAGCCCGCCCGAATAGCCCGAATTGGTCGGGCCCGGCACCTGGTCGTTGACCTCCGAGAAATCGACCATCATGCACTCGCCGTCGATCACCACCTTGACCTTGATGCGAAGCTTGCGGTCGAGATCGCGGCCGTCATTGTCGAGAAAGCTTTCCGCCTCGTAAGTCCCGTCCGGAATTTTCGCGACGAAGGCGCGCACCGCGCGGTCGGTCGCGTCCCAAACCGCCTGAATGCAGGCTTCGACGGTACTGCGCCCATAGCGCGTGATGAGCTCGTCGAAGCGGCGCACGCCGAGTTGGCAACAGGCGACCTGCGCACGCAGATCGCCCAAGGCGGCCTCGGGAAAGCGCAGATTGTCGTGGATCACCTGCCAGAGCGTGTCGTTGCGCTTGCCGGCGTCGTAGATCTTGAGCGAGCGCAACTGCAATCCTTCCTGATAGATCTCCGTGGTCTCGACCGAGCCGAAACCCTGGCGCATGCCGCCGATGTCGACCCAGTGGGCGCGGCTCGCGGCGAACGCCACCACTTTGCCCGCGTGGAAGCAGGGCGCATAGATCACGACGTTGTTGAGATGCTGCCCGCATACGAGGCCGTGGTTCATGATGATGACGTCGCCCGGCGCGAAGCCGTCGAGACCATAGCGCTCGATGCCGTCCTTCACCGCGATGCCGAGGTCGGCGAGGAAGATCGGTAAGCCGCCCTTGTTCTGCGAGATCATCCGGCCCTCGCCATCGATCAGGCCGCAGCAGAAGTCGCGCACCTCGTAGATCATCATGTTGTAGGCGGACTTGCACAATGCCCTCGCCATCTCGTCGGCATAGGCATTGACGGCGTTGCGCACGACCTCGACGGTGATGGGATTGACTTTCATAGGCTGTCTCTGCGCGCCAGCGTCACGATAATATGCCCGCTCTCGTTCACGACAGCACGGTCGTTCGGGCCGATGAGCGTGGTCGAATTCGGCTCTTCGATCACGGCGGGGCCGGCGATCTCGGTTCCCGCCGCCAGGCCGGGCCGCCACAGGATGCGCGCCTCGAGCGGCCGCTCGGGATCATCGAACACCACCGGCCGGCGCTGCTCGGGCGCGGCTTCGAACGGCATCCAAGGGCGCGTCAACCAGCGGGCGATCGCATCCTCCATGCGCGGCACCGTGACGGTGAGGCGCAGATTGACGATCTCGATCGACTGGTCGGGCGCGGCGTGACCATAGCGGCGATCGTGCTGCTCGTTGAAACGCATCCGGGTAGCTTTGCCATCGCCGGTTATATCGTCCGCGCCGCCAACCGGGACGGCGATGGTATGCTCCTGGCCGCGATAACGCAGATCGGCGGCGAAGTCGAAGCGCGCATGATGATCGCGTGAGAGATGATCGCCAGAGAGCGCCGCTTCGCCGGCGCGTCGCAGTTCCGCGAACGCGCGCGTCGCATCACTCGCGCTGATCTCGCCGAACTCGCCGACCAGCGTGCGGACGAAATCGTGCCGCCATTGCGCCATCAGCATGCCGAGCGCCGAGAAATTGCCGGGAAGCTTCGGCACGACGACGCACGGGATCGAAATCTCGCGCGCAATGGCAGCGGCGTGAAGGGGGCCCGCGCCACCGAAGGCAATCAGCGTCGTGTCGCGCGGATCGATTCCCCTGTCGACCGAGACCGCGCGCACCGCCAGCGACATCGCCCCGTCCGCAATGGTGGTAATGCCGAGCGCCGCCGCGACGCTGCCGAGGCCGAGCGCTTGCCCGATCCGGGCGACGGCGGCCTCCGCCGGCGCGGGCGCGAGCTTCATGTGGCCGCCGAGAAAGCGTTCCGCGTTGAGGCGGCCGAGCACGAGGTCCGCGTCGGTCACGGCCGGCGCCGTGCCGCCGCGGCCGTAGCAGGCGGGGCCCGGATCGGCGCCGGCGCTCATCGGACCGACATGCAGGGCGCCGCCGTCGTCGCACCAGGCAAGCGAGCCGCCGCCGGCGCCGACCTCGACGATATCGACCACCGGCAACTGCATGGGCTGGCCGGTGAACTCGTCGCCGATCACATAGCCCTCCTCGATCGGCGCGACGCCCCCGCTGATCAGCGTGCATTTGGCCGTGGTGCCGCCCATGTCGAAGCCGATCGCGCGCTCGATGCCCAGCAACTCGGCGAGTCGCCCGGCGCCGATCATGCCGGCGACCGGACCCGATTCCATCATCGCCACCGGCTCGCGCCGCGCCTGCGCGATCGACATGGTGCCCCCGTTCGAGCGCATGATCGCGATCCTGCCGGCAAAGCGCGCCTTCTGCGCGAAGCCTTCGAAACGCCCGAGGTAGCGGGAAACGCGCGGACCGACGAAGGCGTTGAGCACCGTCGTGGAGGTGCGCTCGTATTCGCGGAATTCGCGCAGGATCTCGTGGCTCAACGTCACGAACAGCGCGGGGAAATGGCGTCGCAGCACGGCGCCGGCCGCGGCTTCGTGCGCGGGGTTGGCATAAGAATGGAGAAAGCAGACCGCAACCGCTTCGATCCCGAGCGCGATGAGCTGCCGTCCCAAAATTTCGATCGCCGCCGGATCGATCGGGACGAGCACCTCGCCCGCGGCGTTCATTCGCTCGGCGACCTCGAAGGTCAGTTCCCGCGGCACCAGCGGCCGCGGACGATGGAAGAACAGATTGAACGCATCGGGCCGGTTGCCGCGTCCGATGGCGTAGACGTCGCGGAAACCTGCGGTCGTGATCAGCGCGGTCTTGGCGCCGCTCTTCTCGAGCACGGTATTGATGGCGATGGTGGAACCGTGGAGAAGCTCGTCGATGGCCGCGACATCGCAACCGGCCAGGCGCAGCGCAAGCGCGGCGCCTTCGGTCGGATCGGCCGGCACGGTCGAGCACTTCGACGTGACGATCGCGCCATGCTGATAGCCGACAAGGTCGGTGAAGGTGCCGCCGATGTCGATCCCGACGATGCTCAAGACGCTCTCGTCAGAATCGCACCGGAACGAACTGGTCGTTGTAGATCGCCTTCGCCTCCGGCACGGCGGCGAGGATTCCAAGCTCCTTGAGCGAATGCCTGATCACGTCGATCGCCGCCGGGCTCCAGGCGCCGTCGACCGAGAAACCCGCGATTTGCGCGTCATAGATTTTGGCGGCGATGCTGGGCTTGACCTCGATGGTCTTTGATTCGGACGCCACGACGAAATCCTTGTTCGCCTTCATGAAGGCGATGGTCTTGAACCAGCCGCGCAGGAAACGCCGCAGCAAGTTCGGCCGCTTTTCGATGATGTCGTCGGTCGCGAAGATGACATGGGTGTAGAAATCCTTCGCGATATCGCCGAACAGGATGAAGTTTCTGGCCTTGCCGGCCTCTTCCAGCTCGTAGCCGGTTGCCGCCTCGATCACCATGCCGTCGAGCTCGCCGCGCTGGATGGCAGCGAGCCGCGCCTGCATCTGGCCGAGTGCCAGGATTTGGATGCCGTCGCTGCGCCAGCCCTGCTGGCGCGATAGTTCTCGCACCAGCCAGTCCGTGAGCGAGCCCGTCGTGGTCACCCCGATACGCTTGCCCTTGAGATCGCTGACGGTCTTGATCGGGGTGTTGAACGGAAGCACGAGCGCGAGATTTGCCGGCGGTCCGTACATGGCGGCAACGCCGATCGCCGGCGCGCCTTTGGCGCGGAAGCCGAGCCCCGGTCCCGAGCCCAGGGCCACGTCGAGGCTCCCGGCGGCGAGCGCCTGCTGGAGCTGGGCGTCGCCGCGAAAGCTGGTAACCTCGATTTCGAGCCCCTCCTGTTCAAAAATCTTGGCCTCGATCCCCACTTCGGTCGCGCCGAAGGCAAACGAGTTGGGGACCGCCTTGCCGAGCCTGACCTTATCGAGCGCGAACGCCGCGCCGGCAGGCCACAGCACAAGCGCTGCGAGGAGGCCTACCAGCGCGCCCCGCCTGAGCCTCTCGAACATGGCCTCTCCTTTACTCCTTGGCTTTATCGGGAACAGGCGGCCGCCCGGCATAGGAATGGCTGTAGACCGGAACCGTTTTTTCACGCAGCCGGTAAAGATATTCGATGACCTCTCGGTTGCTCATGTATTTGGACATGTCGAAGCGCTCCTCATGGACCATGTCCCCGAGGGGGCGGCGCACGCCTTCTTTCGGCGGCACCGCCGGATAGCCGATCGGCATGATCAACGAGAAGGTGAGGAGATCGGGCACCCGCAAAATGCGCTTGAACGGCTCCTGGATGTGAATGGTCACGTGCTGGCTGCCGAGCCCGAGCGCGGCCGCGGCGAGATGCATCATCATGGACGTGTTCGCGAGCCCATCGGTGAGATGCGACTGGTCGCGGCCGAAGGTATGGGCGCCCTGCACCGTCGCCCATTGCCGGCGTCCGTCGCCGACGATCACGATGAGCACCGGCGCGACCGACCACCCGACCTCGTTGCGATGCTTCTGCAGCGCCTCGTCATGGGTCATCTGGAAGGACGGATGGCGCAGCTTGAAGTCGCGTTGCTGCTCCATCCAATAGATGAAGTCGTTGTTTTCCTCGATGTAAGCGCGAAACAGCGCCTTCTTGGTGTCGGGATTCTTGACGACGATGAAGTCCCACGGCTGCCCGTTGGCACCCGACATCGCCCACCGCCCGACTTCGAGGATTTGGGTGATGTACTCGTCGGGGATCGGATCCGGCTTGAGCTTGCGCACGCTTGCGCGCGCCTTCACGAGATCGAGCAGGACGTCGTAGTCACCGGAAAAATTGGGCTGATCCATCGCGCGTCCCAACTTAAACCTCCGCCGACAGCCGATTCCCCCGATGGCGTCGTGCGGCAAGATAAATTTAGCGCCATTCCCCAGCAGCATCAATCGATCCGGCTTGGGCCCCTCATCCCGCTCCATCTCTTGCGGTTGCGATCCGCGCCGGAGCTGATCGGGTGTCCAGGGGAGGCTGCCGCGCTCACTGGCGGTGCACGCGCCGCTCGACGACGAGCAACAGCGCATTCGCGCTCGCGGCAAATGCGAACAGCAGCAGCGTCAGCGCCATGATATCGAGTACCTTGTGCGCCTCCATGGCGCGAATCAGCATGAAGCCCAGGCCTTGATCGGAGGCGAAAAGCTCTCCGATCAGCGTGCCGAGCA
>JBKOXY010000398.1:0-16098 GCA_046725125.1 Pseudomonadota bacterium
GATCGTTTCGATCGCAAGCATGCCCTGCGGCCCGCCATAGCCGCGGAAGGCGGTATTCGACACGGTGTTGGTCTTGCACGGCAGGCCGCGGAAGCGGACGTTGGGAAGAAAGTAGCAATTGTCGGCGTGGCACAGCGCGCGCGTCAGCACGGCCGGCGTGTGGTCGGCGACGTTGCCGCCGTTGGCGGCGAGCGTGAGATCGAGCGCGAGGATATGGCCATCGGCGTCGAAGCCGACCTCGTAACGGATCAGAAACGGATGGCGCTTGCCGGTCGCGCGCATGTCGTCGTCGCGCGGCAGGCGCAGCTTCACCGGCCGCCGCGCCTTCCAAGCGAGCACGGCGGCGATGCCGGCGATGATGGTCGCCTGGCTCTCCTTGCCGCCGAACGCGCCCCCCATCCGCCGCACCTCGACCGTAACGGCGTTGAAGGGCAGGCCGAGAAGATGCGCTACGCCGTGCTGAACTTCGGTTGGGTGCTGGGTCGAGCTCCACACATGCATGTCGGAAGCCTCGCCCGGGGTCGCGAGCGCGATCTGCCCTTCGAGATAGAAATGATCCTGCCCGCCGCAGCGCAATTCGCCGGCCAGGCGATGCGGCGCGCAAGCGAGCGCTTCCTCGACCTCGCCACGGAACATGATCTGGGGCGGCGAAACGTAACTTTCGCGCGCCATCGCCTCCTCGATCGTCAGCACCGGGGCGAGCGGCTCGTAGTCGATCGCGACGAGGTTGGCCGCCGCGCGCGCCTGATCGAGCGTCGTCGCCGCGATCGCCGCGACCGGCTGCCCGTCGTATTCGACCACGTCCGCGGCCAATGCCGGCTCATCGCTGCGGATCGGTGCGATGTCGTTCTTGCCGGGAATGTCGGCGGCGGTGATCGCGGCGACCACGCCCGGGGCGGCGCGCGCGGCGGAGAGATCGACGCGGCGGATACGGGCGTGCGCGTGCGGGCTCAACACCAGGGCCGCTTCCAGCGTTCCCGGCACGACCGGAACGTCATCGAGATAGCGTGCCGCACCGGTGACGTGGGCGACGGCGCTGTCGTGGCCCACAGCAGCGTGGACCGCGCCGCGAATTCGTGCCGCGAGTTCGTTCATAGCGCGTCCACCCGCATCGGCTCGGCCAAAGACGTTTCGAGCTGGAAGCGGCGCAACAGCCCCGCCGCCGCGCGCAAGCGATAAGCGGCGCCGCCGCGGTGGTCGGCGATCGGCGTGAAGTCGCGCGCCAGCAAGGCGTCGATATCGGCGAGCCAGGCCGGCGCCCAGGGCCGGCCCTTCACCGCCCCTTCGACGCTTCCGGCCCGCATCGCGCGCGCCGCCAGGCCGCCATAGGCCGCCCGCAACTCTGCGACCTTGCCGCCCCGCCGCTCGAGCCGGAAGGCGGCGACGACGGTCGAGATATCCTGATCGAAGCGCTTGCAAACTTTGTAGGCCGCAAAGTCCTCGCCCGCTGCGAGCAAGGGAATGCGGATCGCGGCGATGACTTCGCCCGCCGCGAGCGCGCTCTTGCGATAGCCGGTGATGAATGATTCCACCGGCAGCACGCGCTCCCCGGCGCGCGAGGCGAGCGTGACCGTGGCGTCGAGCGCCATCAAGCAGGGAATAGTGTCGCCGATCGGGGACGCGGTCGCGAGATTGCCGGCAATCGTTCCAAGATTGCGAATTTGCCGCGAACCGATGCGGCGGACGAGGGCCCCGAACGACGGAAAGTGACGATCGAGGTGGGGCAAGGCATCGGTGTAGGTGACCGCGCCACCGATCTCGATCGCGTCGGCCCGCGTTGTGATCCGCCGCAACTCGTCAACAGCCACGAGCGAGATCACGACCGGCAACGCCTCGCGATCCTTACTGACGCGCAGTCCGAGATCGGTGCCGCCCGCGAGCAAGATCGCATCCGGGAGCTGCGCCATCGCCGCGAACAGCGCAGCGAGCGAGCGCGGCAGGAGAAACGTCTGTGCGCCGTGATGATAGTCCGCGCATACCGGTAGCGCCGACAACGCATCGGCCAGCGCGGGCAACTCGGCAACGAAGCGATCGGCCGGTCCGCGCGCAATACGCCGGCAGGCCGCCGCGATCGGGCGGTAACCGGTGCAGCGGCAGAGGTTGCCGGCGAGCGCTTCATGCACGATCGCGGTGTCCGCCGGCTCGCCGCTGTGGTGGAAGGCGAACATCGCCATCACGAAACCCGGCGTGCAGAAGCCGCACTGGGTGGCATCGGCATCGACGAGCGCCTGCTGCACCGGATGCAGCGCTCCCTCCGGCCCCGCCAGACCCTCGACCGTGAGGACGGCGCAATTGTCGATCTGCGGCAGCATCATCAGGCAGGAATTCACCGCCCGGAACTGCAACAATCCGTCGACGCGCCGACCGAGGACAATGGTGCAGGCGCCGCAATCGCCCTCCGCGCAGCCTTCCTTGGTTCCGGTGAGCTGCGCGCGGGTGCGAAGCCAGTCGAGCACCGTCATGCTCGGTGGCGCGCCGTCCTCGCTGCATGGCGTTCCGTTCAACAGGAACCGCACCGCGGTCATGCTCGCCTCTTCTCGCGCCGGGGGGCGGCTTGGCGCTTGCCCGGATGAGCAGGACTTTTGCTATACCATGCGCTCGGCGCCAAGGCATCGGTCACAACGTCGATCGGTACTCAAGGACTCATAATGACCACACGGTTCTGGGCGGAGCTCAAGTCGAGCGAATTTGCCGAGCTCGATCCGAATTCCACGCTTGCGATCTTGCCGGTCGCCTCAACCGAGCAGCACGGCCCGCATCTTCCGGTCATGACCGACACCGCGATCGCCGAAGGCCTGATCAAGACCGTGCTGGCCCGCCTGCCCGACGATCTACGCGTGCTGTTCCTTCCAACCCAGACGATCGGAAAATCCGACGAGCATCTGCGCTCCGGCGGCACCATCACCCATTCGGCGGACAATCTCATTCGCAGTTGGTTCGAGATCGGCGAAGGCGTGCATCGCGCCGGCTTGCGCAAGATGGTCATCGCCAATTCGCACGGCGGCAATACCGATGTCGTCGGCATTGTCGCGCGCGAGTTGCGCGTGCGGCTCGGCATGCTGGTCGTCACCACGCAGTGGCGCCGTTTCGGCCTGCCCGCGGGCCTCTATTCCGCCTTCGACGTCAGTCATGGCATTCACGCCGGCGACATCGAGACCTCGCTCATGCTCTATTTCCGGCCCGATCTCGTCGACATGACCAAGGCGAAGCTGTTCCCGTCGAAGGCCGCCGAGATGGAGAAAGGCTACAAGCATCTGCGCCCGGCGGACCAGCACGGCTTCGGATGGATCGCCCAGGACATCAATCCCGACGGAGCCGCGGGCGACGCGTCCGTGGCGACGGCGGAGAAAGGCCGTCTGACCGCGGAGCATCAGGCCGACGGCTTCATCGCCTTGCTGCGCGATGTGGCGCGCTTTCCGTTGAGCGAGCTGGCGTAGTTAGCGCTTCACCGCCTCGCGCCAGTCCACGCGGCCGATGCTGGCGAGCAGCGCCGTGACATCGACGTTCTCCTCGCCCGGGACGCGGATGCGCTTGAACGTCATTTCGGCGGCCGCGAGCGGCTTGGTCGCGTCGAGCCCCATCTTGGCGCCGACCCCGTTGCGGGTCGAGGGATCGAGCTTCGAACCCTGGCTCTCCGGCACGACCACGAGGTCGCGGTCGGCCTGGAACCGGGTCGCCACCGCCCATTCGACCTCGGCTGGATTGTGGATGTCGACGTCCTCGTCCACGACGATCACGTGTTTCACGTCGTAGTGCCCGGCAAAGGCGCCGAGCATGATGTTTTTGGCCTCGCCCTCTTGGCGTTTGCGAATCTGGACATAGAGATGATAGCGGCACGCGCCGCCGCGGGAGAGATGCACGTCGCGGACGTTGGGAAAGGATCGCTGCAGGTGCGCCAGCAGCGTCGCCTCGCGCGGGATCGCTCCCAACAACAGATGCTCCAAACCGCCGCCGACGATGGTGTGGAAGATCGCGTCCTTGCGGTGCGTGAGCGCGTCGATCTCCATCACGTGCCGTTCGGCGCGCTCGCCGTAATATTGCGGGAATTCGCCGAACGGTCCTTCGGGCTCGCGCACGCCCGGCAGCAAGCGGCCTTCGATCACGATCTCCGCATCCGCCGGCACCCGCAAGTCGCTGGTCAGGCATTTGACCACGGACAGCGGCCGCCGATGCAGCGCACCGGCAATCTCCAGCTCATCGACGTCGATCGGAGCGATGGCCTGGGACGCGAGCAGCGTGAGCGGATCAATCCCGACGACGATAGCCGCTTCGAGCGGCCGTCCCCCCTGCTCCGCCATCTCGAAGAACATGTGAGCGTGGCGCGGCAGAAGCAGCACGCCAAGACGGTTCGCCCCGTGCAATTGGCAGCGATGGATGGAGACGTTCTGCTTTCCCGTGCGCGGGTTGCGGGTGATCATCAGCCCGGCCGTGACGTATGGCCCGCCGTCATGCTCGTTGTGGGTGGGGAGCGGAAGCAGCCGCTCGAGGTCCACGTGGCGATGGACGACCTCGTGCGCCGGCGCCGAGGCCGTCTCCCGCCACGGAATCGGATCACGCGCGGCCTCTTGAAAGCGGGCGAGGACCTCGCCCGGCTCGACCCCCATGGCCTCGGCCATCCAGCCACGGTCGGAAATCAGCCCGGAGACGACCGGGATCGAATGTCCGCCCGGACGCGGAAACAGGGTGGCGCGCAACCCATCGAGACGCTTGGCGATGGCTGCGAGGTCGAAGCGCAGGCCAATGCCCGGCTTGACTACCACCAACCGATCGCGCGCCGCGAGATGATCGAGCCAGTCCCGCAGCGAGCGGATCGGCTGCGGCGTGTTATCGCCATGGGTGCGCGCGGGTTCGAGGTCCCCCGCCGGTTGGAGCGCTGTGCGAATTTGGGTCATACTCATCTCGATGCCAACGCCGGTGCAGAGATGTATCATTGCCAAGAGGCAGGGCCAACTCATGCCGGCACGCCCTCGTTCGGCTGCGGGAGGAATGCCGTGACGGCCGCGGCGCCTGACGGGGCCGGCCGAAGCGAGCAGGGAGGCGGCCGCGATGCTTGATCTCGGCACGAGCTTCCTTGCCAGCGTCGCGCGCGATCAAGACGCGCTCGCCATCGTCGACGGCGATGTCCGCCTGACCTACAGCGCTTGGTACGAAAGAATTTCGGCGCTCGTTGCCGGCTTTGATGCGCTCGGACTTGAACCCGGCGACCATCTCGTCACCGTGCTGCAGAACCGCTGGCAGGCGGCGACGATCCACTGGGCGTGCCAATTCGCCGGGATCATCGTCACGCCGCTCAATTGGCGCTTCACCAGCGACGAGCTCGACTTCTGCGTCGACGACGCCGAGGCGAAGGCGATCGTCTACGAGGAGGTCTCCGCCGCGGCCGTGCGCTCGTCCAACCGAGCGCGCGCACGGCCGTGCATCGCGGTCGGCGAGGCGTGCTCGCAGGATTTGGCATTCGAGTCTCTGATCGGCGGGAGTGCGCCCGCAGTTCGGCCGCGCGTAACCGCCGAGGCTTGGTCGGTGATGCTCTATACATCCGGCACCACCGCGCGCCCCAAAGGCGTGCCGCGCCGCCAACGCGCGGAGCGCGCCGCCGCGCTTGCCCACGTCGCGCAGAATCTCTACGCGGCGCACGAGCGCACGCTTGGTGCCATGCCGCTCTACCATACGATGGGCATGCGTTCGCTGCTGGCCATGTCGTTGATCGGCGGCGCCTTCGTCTGTCTGCCGCGTTTCGACGTTGCACGCGCGCTCGAACTTATCGCGGCCGAGCGCATCACCAACCTCTACCTCGTGCCGACGCTCTATCACGACCTGCTGCATCACGAGCGGTTCGCGACGACCGATGTGAGCTCGGTGCGCAAGCTCGGCTTCGCGGGGGCGCCGATGACGGACGGCCTGCTCAGGAGGCTGAGCGCCGCGTTCAGGCCGGAGCTGTTCGTCAACCACTACGGCTCGTCCGAAATCTACACCTTCACCATCGACCAGAACGCGCCGGCAAAGCCCGGCTCAGCCGGCCGCGCGGGCATCAACCAGATGGTCCGCGTGGTGCGGCTCGGCGCGACCTCGCCGGACGAGGTCGCCGCCACTGGCGAAGAGGGCGAGATCGTCGCGCTGCTCCAGGGCGACGAATCCTTCGAGGGCTATTGGCGGCGGCCGGATTCGGACGCCAAGGCACTGCGCGGCGGCTGGTATTTCACCGGCGATACCGGCTATGTCGACGGTGACGGCGATCTCTTCGTCACCGGCCGCGTCGACGACATGATCATCAGTGGCGGCGAGAATATCTCGCCGGTCGAGATCGAAAGCTGCCTGTCGCTGCATCCCGCAGTCTCCGAGGTGGCCGTGGTCGGGATCGCGGACGAGCGCTGGGGCAAGGTCGTTTCCGCCTTCGTCAAGCGTCGCGGCGTGGTGGAGCCCGAGGAACTCGATCAATTCTGCCGCAGCTCGGGGCTCGCCAATTTCAAGCGGCCACGGCGCTACGTCTTCGTCAAGGCGATCCCGAAGTCGCCTGTCGGCAAGCTCCTGCGCCGGAAACTCGTGGCGGGTGAATACGAGCCGGAGCGCGCGGTTGCGTTTTCCGGTGAAAGCCTATCCCGGACTTGATCCAGTCCGAAGCATCATGCCAATCGACGAGCGGGTCTTGATTGCGGGCGCGGGGCCGGTCGGCCTGGTGGCGGCGGCCAACTTGATCCGCGGCGGCGTGCCGGTGACGGTGTTCGAGGTCGGGCGGGATCTGAGCGAGGAGTCGCGCGCCTCGACCTTTCATCCGCCGACGCTCGATATGCTCGATCGGCTCGACGCCGCGCGGCCGCTGATCGCGCAGGGATTGATCGCGCCGGCCTTCCAGTATCGCAGCAGGAGGCGCGGCGTGCTGGCGCAGTTCGATTTCGCTGCCATCGCCGACGTCACCGGCCACCCTTACCGGGTGCAGTGCGAGCAGTCCAAGCTGACGCGCATTTTGTACCAGCAACTGCGCGACAAGCCGGATTTCGAGTTGCAATTCGACGCCCACGTCAAAGACGTGAGCCAGCATCGCTCGGGCGTGGAGATAGCGATCGAGCGCAAAGGGCGAAGCCAGACGCGGTCCGGCCGCTGGCTCATCGGCGCCGACGGCGCTCGCAGCGACGTGCGGCGCGCGCTCGGGATCGAATTTCCCGGCTTCACCTGGCCGGAGCGCTTCCTGGTTGTCAGCACGCCATTCGATTTCCGTACCGTCATTCCCGACCTCGTCGCCGTGAGCTACGTGAGCGATCCCGAGCGCTGGCACTTCCTGCTGCAAATTCCCGGTCTGTGCCGCGTGATGTTTCCGATCGCGCCCCACGAAAGCGACGAGCTGGCGGTAAGCGCCGACTTTGCGCAATCCCTGATGGCCACGGTGGTGCCAGGCGTTTCGAATTACGAGGTCGCGCACGTCACGCTTTACAAGGTGCACCAGCGAGTGGCGAAGACGTTCCAGCAGGGACGCACGTTCCTCGCCGGCGACGCCGCGCATATCAACAATCCGCTCGGCGGCATGGGCATGAACGGCGGCATCCACGATGCGATCAATCTGACGTCGCGCCTGATCGAGGTCTGGCATGGCTCCAAGGCCGAGGCCGAACTCGAGCGCTACGACCGGCAACGCCGGTTGGTGACGCTCGAATACATCGAGAAACAGTCGATCCAAAACAAGCGCAACCTCGAGTCCGACGGGACCGACTTCGGCCGCAGCCTGGCGGAGATCGCGGCCGACAAGTCCCGCACCTACGACTACCTGTTACGAGTCTCCATGATCGCGAGCCTGCGCCGGGCGCAGGAGCTAGGGTGACGTAAGCCTACGCGACGCCGACTTCATCCGCCGCAAAGGACGCGACGCGCCGACGGCGCGCGGGCCGACGCTCACTCGCTTGCGAGAATGACGTTCTTGAGCAGCGGGTAGATTTGGTTGGTCCAGCGATTGCCGCTGAACACGCCGTAATGTCCGACACCCGCCTGCATGTGGTGGCGCTTGAGATAGGGGCGCAACCCAGTGCACAGGTCGTGCGCGGCTGCCGTCTGGCCGACGGCGCAGATGTCGTCGCGCTCGCCTTCGACCGTCAGCAGCATGGTGCGCTTGATGGCGCGCGGCTCGACGCGCTCGCCCTGCCATTCGAGCTTGCCGGTCGGCAGCGCGCATTCCTGAAAAACGAGACGAACGGTTTCCAGATAGAATTCTGCCGTCAGATCGAGCACGGCGAAATACTCGTCGTAGAACGCCTTGGTGACTTGCGCCTTCTCGTGCTCACCCTTCGCCAGATGACCGTACAATTCGCGATGCGCCTTCATATGGCGCTCGACGTTCATGCTCATGAACGCCGCGAGCTGCACGAAGCCGGGATAGACGCGGCGAAAGGCGCCAGGGTAGCGCGGCGGCACGGTCGCGATCAGATTCTGCTCGAACCACTCGATCGGCCTCGAATTGGCGAGCGCGTTCACCTTGGTCGGATTGACGCGCGTGTCGATCGGCCCCGCCATCAAGGTCATGCTGCGGGGCTGCGCGGCATTGCCAGCTTGCGCCATCACCGCGGTCGCGACGAGCACGGCGACACAAGGCTGGCACACCGCCACGACGTGGGCGCCCGGCCCGATCGCCTCCAGGAAACGAATCAGGTGCGCGATATAGTCGTCGAAGCTGAACCGACCGTGCATGAGGGGCACGTCACGCACGTTGTGCCAGTCGGTAATGTAGACGTCGTGCTCGGGCAGCATGGTGCACACGGTGCCGCGCAAGAGCGTCGCGAAATGGCCCGACAGCGGCGCGACCAGGAGCACGCGCGGTTGCGGCGTGTCGACATCCTTCTTGAAATGCAAAAGCGTCCCGAACGGCGTGCTCAGCGCGGCGTGCTCGTGGACCGCCACCTCGCGGTTGCCGACCGTCACGGTGTCGATCCCGAAGGCGGGACGGGCGTGGGTCAGCCCCGCGCGCGCAACGAGCTCGTAGGCGGCGGTCAGGTTGCGCAAAACGGCGTTGTCGGCGATGCCGGTCAACGGCTGGCCGAGCGTCCGCAGGGCGGTGCCCGCCCAGTTGCGAACCGGAATGATGATGTCGGAATGGGCTTGGTAGGCCTGATAGAGCATCGTCCCCCTGGCGGGGCGCGCGCCCTGCTGCCCGGCAGACCTCGCGCTCCCGCTCGCGCGAAAAGGTAGTGCATTTTATGTTGCGGTGCGAGATAATTTCTTGGGCCGCCCAACGGGGACCAGTCCATGGCCACGCTCACCATCGCCAGCAAGAATTACGGCTCCTGGTCGTTGCGTGGTTGGCTGCTTTGCAAAATGGCCGGTCTCGAGTTCGAGGAACAACAGGCGCCGAGCGACGACCCATCCACGCGGGCCGAACTTCTTCTGCTGTCGCCTTCGTTTCTCGTGCCCTGCCTCACCCATGACGGGGTCAAGGTCTGGGACACGCTCGCCATCGCGGAATATGTCAACGAGTTGAAGCCCGGCGCCAAGCTCATTCCCGCCGACCGGGTCGCGCGCGCCCACTGCCGCGCGATCGCCGGCGAAATGCATTCCGGCTTCAGCAACTTGCGCTCGGCGTTGCCGATGAATCTCAAAGCCCATTATCCCAGCTTCAAGGTGTGGGCGGGCGCGCAGGCCGAGATCGATCGTGTCGTCAGTATCTGGCGCGAATGCTTCGCCGCCTCCAAGGGCCCTTATCTGTTCGGCAAAGAGCCTTGCATGGCCGACGCCATGTACGCGCCGGTCGTCACGCGCTTCCTCACCTACGACGTGAAGCTCGATCCCCAGTGCGCCGCCTATTGCAAAACCATCATGGCGATGCCGCTCATGCAAGAATGGGTTGCCGGCGCCAAAACCGAACCCGACGAACTGGAAGAGCTCGACGTCGAGTTCTAAGCAGAACGAGACATCAGCGTCGCGGTGCCCGCCATGGCCCTCGATCTCCTCTTGCGTCAGGGCCGGCGGGCAGACGAGGAGGCGCCCGTCGACATCGCCATCGCGAGCGGGCGCATCGTCGAGATCGCCGGCCGCATCGCCGCTGACGCGCCCGAAGAGCGCCTCGATGGCCGCCTGGTGATCGCGGGCTTCGTCGACAGCCACATCCACCTCGACAAATCCTGCATTCTCGACCGATGCCACTGCGAGCAAGGCACGCTCGAGGAGGCGATCGCATCGGTTGCAACGGCCAAGCGTTCTTTCACCGAGGCGGACATTTACGCCCGTGCGCAGCGCACTTTGGAGAAAGCCATCGTCCAAGGCACGACCCGCATGCGCACCCACGTCGAAATCGATCCGCGCGTCGGGCTCAAGGGCTTCCACGCCGTGCGCCGGCTCAAGCGCGATTACGAGTGGGCGATCGACCTGCAAATTTGCGCCTTTCCACAGGAGGGCCTCACCAACGATCCCGGCGCCGAGGAACTCTTGGTGCAAGCCTGCGAGCAGGGCGCCGACGTCATCGGCGGTTGCCCGTACACGGACACCGATCCCCCGACGCAGATCGCCCGCATCTTCGAGATCGCGCGGCGCTTCGATCTCGACATCGACTTTCATTTGGATTTCGACATCGATCCGTCGTGGATGCACCTCGATGAGGTATGCCGCCAAACCGATGCGCAGGGATGGGGCGGCCGCGTGGCGGTCGGTCACGTCACCAAGCTTTCCGCCATCGATCATTGCCGCCTTGCCGAGATCGGCCGGCGCCTGGCCGACGTCGGGGTCGCCGTGACGGTGCTGCCGGCGACCGATTTGTTCCTGATGGGGCGGGATCGCCATCTCCACGTGCCGCGCGGCGTCGCGCCGGCGCATCGGCTGCTCCATCACGGCGTGACCTGTTCGCTTGCGACCAACAACGTGCTCAATCCGTTCACGCCGTTTGGCGACTGCTCGCTCATACGCATGGCGAACCTCTATGCCAACGTCGCGCAGATCGGCCGGGCGCGCGACCTCAAAGCGTGTTTCGACATGATCACGACGCTGCCGGCGCGACTGATGAACGCCGCGCACTACGGCGTGGCGGTCGGTCACCCCGCCGACCTGGTCGTTCTCGACAGCCGCGATCCCGCCCTGGCCGTGGCCGAGGTCGCGCAGCCTTTGTTCGGTCTCAAGCGCGGCCGCCGCAGCTTCACGCGCGCCGCCGCCACCATCCATCGACCGTAACAAGCGCGGCCACGCCTTGCACAAATGATAAGCGCAGCGCGCATACAATGTGCAGCCAGCGCATTTGCGCGCCCGACACATATCTCCAACCGACTGAAATATAAGGACTTAAGGCACCCGGCCCGGGTGGCACGCAACTTGAAAGTGCTTGCGCCACGTCACCATCGCTGACGATGGCGATCGAGAGCCGCCACCCTTCTCGACGAACGAGTACGGCGCGGCCGGGCGCAGCGGCGCGCATTTCGCAAACTTTGAGGGAAAGCGATGAGCGAGCCTCTCATCGTCATCGGCAACGGCATGGCCGCGGCGCGTTTCGTCGAGGAACTGGCCAAGCGCGCGCTCGGTCGCTACGCGGTCGCCGTCATCGGCGATGAGCCGCGGCTCGCCTACAATCGCGTGCTGCTGTCGGCGCTGCTGGCCGAAGAGGTCGGCTTCTGCGACATCGAGCTCAAACCGGCGCGATGGTGGCGCGACCGCGGCGTGACCTTGCGCTACGGCGTGCGCGCGACCGCGGTCGATCCCATAGCCCGCCAAGTGACGCTGTCGAACGGCACACGACTGTCGTTTTCCAAGCTCGTCTTTGCAACCGGCTCGCAGCCGATCAAGCTCGCCATCCCCGGGATGGACTTGCCGGGCGTGCTCACCTTCCGCGACATCGACGACGTCAACACCATCGCGAAGGCCGCGCGTGCGCGCGTCGTCGTCATCGGCGGCGGCCTGCTCGGCCTCGAAGCCGCCTATGGGTTAGCCAAGGCGCGCGCTCATGTCACCGTCCTCCATCTCATGGACAGGCTCATGGAGCGCCAACTCGATGAGCGCGCGGCACGCATGCTCAAGCGCGCGGTCGAAGCCAAGGGCATCGCCGTGCGGCTGGAGGCCGAGACCGCGCGCATCATCGGCAACCGCCGCGTCGAGGCGGTCGAACTGCGGGACGGCTCCGTAATCCCGGCGGACGCGGTGGTCGTCGCGGCCGGCATCCGGGCGAACACCGAGCTCGCGCGCACGGCCGGGCTTAAGGTCAATCGCGGCATTGCCGTCGACGACCATCTCGAGACCAGCGTCGCCGGCGTTCACGCCATCGGCGAATGCGCCGAGCATCGCGGGTGCTGTTACGGGCTGGTGGAGCCCGCCTACGAGCAGGCCCAGGTGCTGGCGCGGCGGCTCGCGGGCGAGAACGCGACCTATCCCGGCAGCGTGCTCGCCACCAATCTGAAAGTGTCCGGCGTCAACGTGTTTTCGGCCGGCGACTTCCTCGCCGCCGCGGTCGGCGTCGACGAGATCGTGCTCAGCGACCCCGGCATCGGCGTCTACAAGAAGCTGATCATCGCCGATGGCCGTCTCATCGGCACGGTGCTGTTCGGCGATACCGCGGACGGCCCCTGGTATCTCGACCTCATTCGCTCGGGATCATCGATCCAACGCTTGCGCGACGACCTCGTGTTCGGGCGCGACCTCGCAACCCGCGTGGCCGCGTGAGCATGAATGCGCCCTCGCCTCACCCGCCGACCGTGCGCACGACCTGCCCTTATTGCGGCGTGGGTTGCGGCGTGTTGGCGCGGCCGGACGGATCCGGCGGTGCCGCGATCACGGGCGATCCCGACCATCCCGCCAATTTCGGCCGCATCTGCTCCAAGGGCTCCGCGCTCGGCGAGACGCTCGGCCTCGGCGAACGTCTGCTCCATCCCATGCTGCGGCAGGCCGACGGCAGCCTTGCGCGCGTCGACTGGTCGGTTGCTCTCGACCGGGTTGCCGCCGGCTTCCAACGCATCGTCACGCGCCACGGCTGCGATGCAATCGCCTTCTATCTCTCCGGCCAACTTCTGACCGAGGACTATTACGTCGCCAACAAGCTGATGAAAGGATTCATCGGCTCGGCGAACGTGGACACCAATTCGCGCCTGTGCATGGCCTCCTCGGTTGCCGGCCACAAACGCGCCTTCGGCGCCGACACCGTGCCCGGCAGCTACGAAGACCTCGACCAGGCCGACCTTCTCGTCCTCGTCGGCTCGAATACCGCATGGTGCCACCCGGTGCTGTTCCAGCGCATGGTCGCGAACAAGCGCAAGCGCGGCGCTAAAATCGTCGTGATCGATCCGCGCCGCACCGCGACCGCCGAAGATGCCGACCTCTATCTTGCGATCGCGCCCGGCATGGACACGGTCCTGTTCTGCGGGCTGCTCGCGCATCTCGCCGACCTGTGCGCGCTCGACTATGGCTACATCGATGCGCACACGATGGCCTTCGAAAACACACTGGCGCAGGCGCGCGCCATCGCCCCTGACCTCGTCGCCACGGCGAGGCTCACGCGCCTACCGCAGGCCGATGTGGCGCGCTTCTTCGACCTCTTCCGTTCCACACCCAACACGGTGACCTGCTTTTCGCAAGGGGTGAACCAATCCGCGCAAGGCACCGACAAGGTCAACGCGATCATCAACTGCCACCTGGCGACCGGCCGCATCGGCCGGCGCGGCCAAGGGCCGTTCTCGTTGACCGGCCAACCCAATGCCATGGGCGGGCGGGAGGTAGGCGGCCTCGCCAATCAGCTCGCCGCCCACATGGCCTTCACATCGGAGGACATCGACCGGGTCCGCCGCTTTTGGAACGCGCCACGCGTGGCACCCCGCGAAGGCCCCAAGGCGGTGCAAATGTTCGACGCCATCGCCCGCGGCAGGATCAAAGCGCTGTGGGTGATGGCCACCAATCCCGCGGTCTCGCTGCCGCGCGCAAGCCATGTGCGCGAGGCGCTCAAGAAGCTCGATCTGTTCGTGGTCTCCGAGAACGTGCTTGCCAACGACACGGTGAATGCGGGCGCGCATATCCTCCTGCCCGCCGCCGCATGGGGCGAGAAGGACGGCACCGTAACCAATTCCGAGCGCCGCATCTCCCGCCAGCGGCGATTTCTGCCCGCAGCGGGTGAGGCTAAGCCCGACTGGTGGATCGTGACGCAAGTCGCCCGCCGGATGGGATTCGCGGCTGCATTTGCTTACGGCTCCGCAGCGGACGTTTTCCGCGAGCACGCCGCGTTGTCCGCCTTCGAGAACGGCGGCCGGCGCGATTTCGATATCGGGGCGCTCGCGGCGATCGGCGACGGTACCTTCGACGCGCTCGATCCCGTGCAATGGCCGCTGCGCGCGGGCGAAACATTGGAGCACAAGGACCGGCGGTTCTTCATGCAGGGCGGCTTCTACACGCTTGACCGCAAGGCGCGCTTCATCGCGCCCGAGCCGCCTGCGCCCAAGGCTCCGACCAGCAAGGAATTCCCGTTTCGTCTGAACACCGGGCGTCTGCGCGACCAATGGCACACCATGACGCGATCGGGGCTGAGCGCGCGGCTGGGCGCGCACATGCCGGAGCCATTCGTCGAGGTGCATCCCGCCGACGCCAAGGCGATGAATCTCTCCGACGGCTCCTTTGCCAAGGTCGCGACCCGCTGGGGGTCGTGCGTGCTCAAGGTCACCGTCACCGACCGGCAACGACTGGGCTCCTTGTTCGCGCCCATTCATTGGAGCGACGCGACCGCCTCGACCGCGCGCATCGGTGAACTCGTGATGCCCGAGACCGACCGTTATTCCGGCCAGCCCGACGCCAAGGCGACGCCGGCATCGATCGCACCGGTCGATTTCGCGTTCAGGGGATTTGCCCTGACGCGCCGGCCGATCCGCGTGCCGGCTGGCACCTGGTGGGCGCGCGTGGCCGTCACCCGCGCATCGGGACTGCTGCTGGCGACGAACGACGGGCCCGAGATCTGGCACAGCCATGCGCGGCACATGTTCGACGATGGCGCCGAGCTTGCAGAATATGTCGATCACCAACGAGGCATCTATCGCACGGCGGCGTTCGTCGCGGGCGAGCTCACGGGCTCTCTGTTCATCGGCCCCGCCGAGACGGCGCCGCAATGGGATGCGGTCAAGGCGCTGTTCGAGGTCGAGACGCTCGCGGAGGAGGCGCGGCGCGTGCTGCTGTCGGGACGCTCGGCCGATGGCCTTATGAGCGCGGGCCCGATCGTCTGCGCCTGCTTCAGCGTCGGACTCGCCACCATCCGCGCCGCGATCGAAGCGGGCGCGGCCACGAACGTCGAAGGCATCGGGGAGGCGCTGCGCGCCGGCACCAATTGCGGCTCATGCCTACCGGAGCTCAAGCGCATCGTTGCCGATGCGCCCGGCGGCGCGGCTGCGACCACAAAATCATCGCAAGCGACGTCGACCGAACGCCAGGCGCGCCAAGCGGCGGCGACGTCTTAGGATCGCCGCTGCAACGTTGAGCTCCGCGAAACCCGTGACCGCGCTCCAATCGCGATCGGCGCGATAGCTTTCGTTCCGCTCAGCTCCTATCCGACGTATTTTCCGCAACCGACGAAGGACACCCCGCCAATGCAGTCCTCGCCCGCCGTTCATCGGGCATGACCTACTTGACTATCGAATGCGCCGTGAAAGCATACGTCTTCCGAACCAAAAAACGGTTGGGGAGATATCATGAAGAACCTCATCGGCGTCCTGGCGCTGGCGGTCGTGCCTACGCTCGCGGCCGCGGCGGAAAAGCCCGATTGGGCGTTCCCGGTCACGGAGAAGGTTCAACCTCCTCCTCGCTTCGAAGCAAACCGCGTGCGACCCGCGCCGCCCGGCAGCACGCTCTCGATCACGCGCGCCAAGGCCGACGACATGTACGATATCCCGAACTGGTTCCCCAACATGTATCCGCCGATGCCCGCGATCGTTCAGTACGGCAACAAGGAGAGGCAGGTGCGTGCGTGCGGGTCGTGCCATCTGCCGACCGGCACGGGGCACGACGAATCGGCCTACGTGACCGGCCTTCCCGCGTCCACCGCTGGGCAACCGCATCATCGAAGTGCCGGAAGACGAGGAAGTGGTGGTCTACCGCGATCCCATGTCCGGCTTCGTCGCCTACGTGCCGACGGGCAGCATCGCCAGGGGCAAGGAGCTGGCGAGCACGGGCAACGGCAAG
>JBKOXY010000335.1:0-4534 GCA_046725125.1 Pseudomonadota bacterium
GCTGCTCGACGAGCCGCAGTTCCGCGCCGCCTTCGAGGCGCACCCGCCCTACCAGCACCTGCTCGAGGCAATCCCGACGCTCCTCATCACCTGCGAGGAACCCGGCCTGATCGGCTGCGCGGCGGTGGCGAATGAGCATGCCGTAACGGCGTAGGCGATCGCCGACATCGCCCGCGGCACGCCGCGCGCGGGCGTCAGGCCAGCCCCAGCTCGGTGAACGCGCGCGTGTGATGCTCGGCGGCATCCGGCGAAAAGCAGCAGAAGACGACGCGCGTGAGGCCGCGCGGCGCGTGCGCGATCTCCGCCGCCACGGTACCGACGGCGACGCGCGCCGCGCGCTCCGGCGGAAAGCGATAGACGCCGGTCGAGATGGCGGGAAACGCGATCGAGCTCAAGCGCTGCGCGGCTGCGAGCGCCAGCGCCGTGTGATAACAGGACGCAAGCAAGTCGTCCTCGCCCTTGTTGCCGCCGCCCCATACCGGGCCGACCGCGTGGATGACGTGCTTGGCTTTGAGGCGATAGCCGCGGGTGATCTTGGCGGAGCCGGTGTCGCAGCCGCCGAGCGTGCGACATTCGGCGAGAAGGTCAGGCCCGGCAGCGCGATGGATGGCGCCATCGACGCCGCCGCCGCCGAGCAGCGTTCGGTTGGCGGCGTTGACGATGGCCCCGACATCGAGCGTGGTGATGTCGGCGACGCAGATCTCGAGCCGCGTGGTTCCGACTTCGGCGGTGAGGAGGGAAGCGCTCATCGCCGCCGATGCTAGCGCAATCGCCTGCGCGGCGCAGCGCCATCGGTGTCGTCGTTATTGGCGCTCCTCGACCAATTCCGGCTCGGATTTGGCGGGAAAATCGATCGTGCTGCGGTGGCCGATGTCGTCGAAATGGGCATCGAGAAAACGCCGGGTCGCGCGCTGCCCGAGCTTGTGCAGCATCTCGAAATATTCGTAGTCGGTCTTGAGCGTGCTGCGCGCGCCGAAGGCTTCGCTCAGATCCTCCATCACGATGCGATGGATCTTGAGCCGGCGGAATTCGCCCGGCCGCATTCCTCGCGGCAGGCGTCCCTCGTCGATGAGCCGGTTGACGAAGGCGACCCCGCGCAGCTCGGAGAGCAGCGAGGCGTTGAAGTTGATCTCGTTGACGCGGCTCATGATCTCGCGCGGACGCGTCGGTACCTTGCGGCGCTCGCGCGGATTGATCTGAACGATCAGCGCGTCCTCGGTCGCAGTCGCGCGCAGAAAAGGGACGACCACCGGATTGCCGCTGTAGCCGCCGTCCCAATAGGGCACGCCGTCGATCTCCACCGCGCGGAACACGAGCGGAAGCGCGGCCGAGGCCATCACCACCTCGGGCGTGATTTCCGCGCGCGTGAACACGCGCAACTCCCCGGTCTGGACATTGGTGGCCGAGATGAAGAGTTCGAGACCGCGATCGCGGCGGATCGCCTCGAAGTCGACGAAGCGCTCGATCAGCTCTTTGAGCGGATTGATGTTGAGCGGATTGAGATCATAGGGCGACAACATGCGCGACATCGCGCCGAACCACAGGCCGTCGCCCGGAACGAAGGGGAACAGCCGCTCGACCACGCCGCGCTGCAGGTTTCCGAGGTGGCCGTCGACGCTGACCGCGCGCCAGAAATCGGCGAGGCGTTGCCGCGCCTCGTCCGGCCCGCCGCGGGTGAGCCCGTCGGCGAGCATCACCGCGTTGACCGCTCCCGCCGACGCGCCGGAGATGCCTTCGATCCCGATCCGGCCGTCGTCGAGCAGCTGATCGAGCACCCCCCAGGTGAACGCGCCATGGGCACCGCCGCCCTGCAGCGCGAGATTGATCGGCTTGGCGCGGCCCTTGCCCGCGCGCACGGGCGGCTGCCGACGCCGGCGCGGGGCGCGCGGCGTGAGCGCGTTGGAAACGAGATTTGCGAGCAGAATGGGGAACATTCTCGAATGTCGATGTAGGGCGCCTCGGGGGAAGGGATTCGCATATGTGGGGGCGATATTGCTGCATTGCAATATCAAATTATGCACTGCAGCAAGAGCAAAAAATGTCCAAAACGGGTAAGGTCCGGGCATGTCGAAAGCCAAAACCTCGCGAGCGCCCTCGAATCGGCCGCCCGCCGTGTTCCCGCACCCCGATCACGACCACGATCGCTGCTCGAGCGATGCCATGGCCGTAGCCGAGGCGCTGTGCGTGCAACGCGGCCAGCGCTTGACGCCGATCCGGCGCAAGGTGCTCGCCGCGCTGCTCGCCAGCCACAAGCCGCTGGGCGCCTACGAGATCATCGACCAGCTCGCGCTCAAGGGGCCGCGCCTGGCGCCGATCACCGCCTACCGGGCGCTCGAGTTCCTGCGGGAGAACGGCCTCGTGCACCGCATCGAAAGCCGCAATGCGTTCATCGCCTGCGTACACAATCACGCCGCCAGCGCGCTGGTCGTGTTTCTGATCTGCGAGCGCTGCGGCGCCGTCGGCGAGGCGTCGTCGAACGACGTCGCCGCTACCTTGACCTCCGCGGCGCGCGCCGCCGGCTTCACGCCCAAATCGCCGGTGATCGAGCTCACCGGCGTCTGCACGCACTGTCAGCCGCGGGGAACACCCGGATGAGGGGTGATAACCCGTGACGCTGCCTTGCATCTGCGCGTGAACCGGGCGCGTTGACGGCGGCGGCGCAGTCTGGCACTTCCCTGCGCCAAAGGAGCCCAAACATGACCGAAGCCGGGCCGCAGCAACGACACCGGTCGGTGGCCGTCGATGTGGGCGGCGTGCTCGTCGGCGGCGGCGCGCCCATCGTCGTGCAGTCCATGACCAACACCGACACCGCCGATGTCGAGGAGACGGCGCGGCAGGTGGCGGCGCTGGCGGCCGCGGGTTCCGAGATCGTGCGCATCACCGTCGACCGCAACGAGGCGGCCGCCGCGGTGCCGCGTATCAAGGAGCGGCTGCTCAAAATGGGCGTCGGCGTGCCGATCGTCGGCGACTTTCACTATATCGGCCACAAGCTCCTGGCCGAATATCCCGCCTGCGCCGAAGCGCTCGACAAGTATCGCATCAATCCCGGCAATGTCGGCTTCAAGGAGAAGAAGGACCGCCAGTTCGGCGCCATCGTCGAGACCGCGATCAAGCACGGCAAGCCGGTGCGTATCGGCGCCAATTGGGGCTCGCTCGACCAGGAGCTGTTGACCCGCCTGATGGACGAGAACGCGCGTTCACCCAACCCGCGCGACGCGCGCGAGGTGACGCGCGAGGCCATGGTGCAGTCGGCGCTGCTCTCCGCCGAGCGCGCCGAGGAGATCGGGCTTTCCCGCGACCGGATCATCCTGTCCGCCAAAGTATCGGCGGTGCAGGATTTGATCGCGGTCTATCTCGATCTCGCGCGGCGCTCGGACTATGCGCTGCATCTCGGGCTGACCGAAGCCGGCATGGGCTCGAAGGGGATCGTGGCGTCCGCGGCAGCGCTGAGCGTTCTGCTGCAGCAGGGCATCGGCGATACCATCCGCATTTCGCTCACGCCCGAACCCGGCGGCGACCGCACGCTCGAAGTCAAGGTGGCGCAGGAACTCCTCCAGACCATGGGCTTTCGCGTGTTCGTGCCGCTCGTCGCCGCGTGCCCGGGCTGCGGGCGGACCACCTCGACCACGTTCCAGGAACTCGCCCGCGACATCCAGGGCTTCATCCACGCGTCGATGCCGCAGTGGAAGCGCAGCTACCCCGGAGTGGAGACGCTCAACGTCGCCGTCATGGGCTGCATCGTCAACGGACCGGGCGAAAGCAAGCACGCCGACATCGGCATTTCGCTCCCGGGCACCGGCGAGCAGCCGGCGGCGCCGGTCTTCATCGACGGTAAGAAGGTGGCGACGCTGCGCGGCGCGACCGTCGCCGCCGAATTCAAGCAGATGGTGATCGACTATATCGAGCGCCGCTTCGGGCAGGGCGGCGCCGGACGCACCGCGGCCGAATAGGCGCGCGGCGCAACGCGCGCCGCGCCTTCACCGACAGCTCTCAAATGGAATGCGAAAGGATGCGGGCGAGAGCGCCCGCTATTGCCGCGGCTGCCGCAACGGCGACAGTTCCGCGAGCACCCCGATCACGGTAATCAACAGGCAAAGAGCCACAATCTTTTCCACCCGCGCCCTCCACGAACCACCCCTAGCGTCCGCGAAGGTAGAACGCGATCGCGGCGGTAGAAGTTCCGCGCGGTGGCAAAGTGATGGCAGGACACTTAATCGGGCGTTAAATCTGATGTCGAATTTGCGGCGGGCAGGGAGGGCTGCGGTCACGCCGCCTTCGGCGGCAGGTTCGGCAGTTCCGCCGCGTAGACCTCCTCCATGCGCGATTGCATGCCGTGCCGGGCGAGCGCATCGGCGAACGTGCGGCGCACCAGCGGCCGCTCGTCGGCGTAGTCGATCTGCGTTCCGCCCAGCCGGGTCGAGATCCACGACATCGGCACCCCCTGGGCGTTGCGCGGCGTCCAGTGCTTGAACGCGAGGTAGCGCGCGGGCGTCGGGCCGGAATTGAAATGCTGGTGAAACCAGGCATTGGGCGG
>JBKOXY010000421.1:0-5774 GCA_046725125.1 Pseudomonadota bacterium
GATCTGTCCTTCCGCCGACCGAAACTCAAATCGAATGTTCTGCCCCTCGATATACCCCAGATCGCGTAGTCCCTGCCGAAACTCCCGCCAGAATTCTTCCGGGCTGATATTGCCAATAACCAGCGCGCCGATGGTCGGCACCTTCGGCTGCTGCGCGCGCGCGGCGAGCGGCCACGCTGCCGCGCCGCCGAGCAGCGTGGCTAAGAATTTTCGTCGTGCGATGTAGCTTGCCATGTGACCCTCCGGTTGGGGTCATACATGCAACGGGCGATGATATCACGCTTCCATCGCGCGGTCTGTGACCAAGGCGGTAGGCAAGTCGTCCGAATACCTTGGGTTAAAAACCCCTAAAGCTCAGAACGAGCAAATGTTTTCCGGTTTGCCCCCGAAAGCGGACGCAGCCGAGCCGTACCTGCCCCTTCCGACTCGTGCCGATTCCCGACTTATACGTCGCAGCAAGGGCGTCCCCGGAGTTGCTAACCTACCGGCAACAGATCTTGCTAGCGGCGCTCACAGCGGCGAGAACGCCCGGCCACGCACTAAATGCTCGGCATCCAAGATGGGCGCCGATATTTGCATTCAGACTGAAAGTCCCGCCCGAAGCTACGAGCGTCCGGCGCTCCGGAAGGCCTTCGCCGCCTTTCCGGCCGATACGAAGGTGGCGTGAGCATCTTTTGCCGTCATGGCGACGGTCGTCTCGACTTCGGCCAAACTGCCTCCGCCCGCAGCGGCCAGTACCGCACAGGCCGCGGCCTTCTCGTCGGGGAACTCGCCAATGACCAGGAAATCATGGTGGCCGAAGGTCAAGTACCACCCGATGAGCCTGCCGCCTACGCTCTTGAAGAGTTTCGCAACGGCTTCCTCACGATTTTCTGGCTTAGCCAGCATGCCCTTGATGGCGTCCGAAGTGAAACGACCACGCGAGATGTAGATCGGCATGGCATCTCTCCTCCAAAATGGTTTTGCTTACTTAAATCTTGTGGACGCTGAACATTACTGCCGCAGCCTTTGCAGGTTCAAGAGATCGTAATCGAGGAGGCGAGCACCCCTGCGTCGTGTGCCGGATTCTACGAGGCCACCACCTCACGCCCTCTCTTCCGCCCGCAGGCTTTGCAGATCGGCCTAACCATGCCTCAAGGCCCACGGCCTCTTTTCGTCTCGACTCCCGCTGGGTAAAATCGCAGAATGAAAGCGACCGAGACGCCATCCCAAAGCGTCCGGTATTTCACCCAACTTATTCTCCGGGACCCCTTCGAGTGTCCCGTGCCGTCGCTTCGACGCATGTCGGGCGAAAGGAGTGCCTTCAATGTGTGACTACAGCCTAGACCTCGTCGCCTCCCGACCCGCGAAGGTCGGAGACGAGCTGGTAACGACGATGTTCCAGAACTCCATGACGCGAGGATTCGCAGCCATCGGAGAGCCGAACGTGGCCGTGTGCCTGTTACCCGGCACGGAGGTCGCGTTCGAAAAGGACGTCAGCTACGAGCGCTTTTTTGCTTTCCTCCCGCACACCAAACTCGGGAAGAAAGTGGCTCGGTTCCGGCAGATCAACGTGGACAAGCCGAGGGTGCACCACGATGCGCTGGAGTTCCCCGACGGGGAGACCGTGCTGCTCACCCGGCTGTGCGAGGGCCAGCACGCGACCGTGCTGCAGTTGCCGGCTTCTCCGCGCCCCGTGAACGCAGCGGAGCGGCAAAAGGGCGCTTCGCTCGTCAGGTAATCGGGCTGCTCGCTGTCGAGTTTGCCCGGATGTTTGCATGATAGAAGAGAGCGACCGGTGCCGATCGCTCTCCAGCGGCTCGTGCGCGAAACGGCGAGACGTCTAAAGCCTCGCCCACTTCTGTGCACGGCCGGCGGCGTGCGCACGAATGGGAGATCGCCATGGGCTTCAAGACCATTCTCGTTCCGATCGAGCCGCATGATCTCATGAACGCGACATTGCAGACCGCTCTCCTGCTCGCGCGCAAATTCGACAGCTACATCGAAGGGTTCGCCTTGCGCGTCGAGCTCCCCGCGGTCTTCGCCATAGGCGACGTAGGCGCCGTGCCGATACCGGCGTTGGAACAGGACATCGCGGAAAATGCGCAACGCAGCCGCGACCTTTTCGAGAGCTTCATGCAAGCGCATGGCGTGCCGCGCGGAGGTGACGCAAAGGCCCTGTCGAGCGGGTGGTTGGACCATGCCCCCGAGGGCGACCACTTCGTCGGCAGTCATGGCCGGGTCTTCGATGGGATTGTCCTCGGTAAACCCGGCAGCGATCCGAAGGGCCCGCGGATGACCACGCTCGAAGCTGGGCTGTTTGAAAGCGGCCGACCGGTCTTGATCGCACCGCCATCGCCGCAGCCTCAGATGGGCACGAATGTTTTGATTGCGTGGAATTGCAGCACCGAGCAAGCGCGCGTCACCGCGTTTGCGATGCCCATCCTCAAGCGTGCGAGCCGCGTGATCGTATTGACGGTCGAAGGCGGAGCGGTGGTGCCCGGACCAACAGGGCAGCAACTGTGCCGCTATCTGCAACTGAACGGGGTGCCGGCGAAGCCGTTGACCGTCGGTCTTGATGGCCGCGTCACGGGTGAGGCGATTTTGGCTCACGCGAAGGCGTTGGGCTGCGACCTCCTGATCAAGGGCGCCTACACCCAGAGCAGATTGCGGCAAATGATCTTTGGCGGCACCACCCGCTACATCCTGAGCAACGCAGAATTACCAGTGCTCATGGCACACTGACCGATCCCGGTGGAATACGGAGCCGCGGTCAAATCGAAAAGGCCCGCCGATGCCCAATTCGCCTCGCGTGATGTTGCGTCCTCCCATCCGCGTCGCGGCGTGGACGCTCCTCCTGCTGGTGGCGTCGGCAGTTCCCGGTGCGACACCGCGTGCCAACGGCGAAGCGAGCAACGTCCAGCCGACGCGCACCGCCAAGGAGCGGCTCGGCGGCAAGGCGAGCGACCAGCAGCGGGTCGACAATTGCAAGGTGCCACTCGAGTTGCGCGGTCCGAAACCGCGGCCGGACCAATGTGGCGACGGCTCGAGCACGCCGGCGAAGCGCTGAGGCCGCGCACGCGGTGCACTCCCCAATGCGACACCAAGGCTTGTGCGACGCTGTTGCCGATGTGTCATCATTTTCATGACGTGAGCTGCAAGTCGGGAAGCAAAATCGACGTGCGAGCCAGAGTGTCCGGGATCATGGAGCACGCGTATTTCGAGGCCTTGGCGCGCGACGAGGGGTGCGACTATTGCGCCGGTCGACGACAGGTGGCGAGGCTCGCTCCCGATCTCGCCGCCATCTACTGCATCTCGCTGCAAGAACAGCCGCACCGAACCGCCAAGGCTGCCGCGCAATTCCATGTGCTCGGCCTGTGCCGTGACGTTTTATTCTATCGGCCCGTGCGCGGGTGCGACACCGATCGAGCCATCTGGGACTCCCATCGCGCCGTCGCGGCGGACGCCATCGCCAAGGGCTTTGCCCGCATCCTCGTGCTCGAAGACGACGTCTTGTTCACGCGGCCCCGGGAAACGCTGGTGCCGCGCATCACGGCCGCGCTGTGCGCCCTGCCACCAACCTGGTGGGGACTTTATCTCGGCCATGTGCCGATCCAAGCCTATTTCCTGCGGCCGAACCTCTTGCGGGTGCGCTCGGGCTGCACACACGCCTATATCGCCAACGCGCCCCTGCTCGCTTGGCTCGCCTCCACTGCGCCAATGAGCCCGCAAGCGCCGATGTGGCACTGGATCGGGCGGTCGATTGATGCGGCAATGTCGAGCCTGCCCGAAATGTACGCGATGTTTCCAATGATTGCCGTGCAGCGCTACCTCGGCGAATCTGGCGCCGACACGCGCTTCGACGATCAGAGACTGCGGGGCACATTCCTCGAGATCGACCGTTGGCGCTACTTCTTCATCTATGGTCGAGGAGTACGCTTCGCCGAAGCTATGGCCGTACTGTTTTCGCCGGTGCATCGGCTGACTCTCGAATGGGCACGCCGACGCGTCGAGAGAGTCACTCGCCGCGCGGCAACAGACACGACCGCTTAGCAAGGGGAAAGACCGGCCAAAGGGTACCAGGAGCCACCAATTGTGCATCAGAACGTCCACGCCAAGGGATGGGTAACGAAAGTTCGACCGTCACTCGGCATGCTATCGACCGCGACTGGCATCGACCTGCTGAATGGGACCAGGGCGGGGATTTTTCTCGCTGCTTACCTAGTCCTCGAGTGGGTCAGCTTCATTCACGAATACAAAGGCCTGCCGATCACGCCCTGGAATCCCGGGCTGGGTGTCGTATTCGCCCTGATGGTATTCGGCGGCAGCCGCTATGGCATCGTGCTGTTCGCTGGAGTCGTCCTCGCCGAAATTCTAGTGCTTAAGAGTAAACTAGAATGGACGCTCATCTTGAGTATCGCCGCGATCATTGCAGCGGGCTATGGCGTGGTCGCGTTGGTCCTCAGAAAGCATTTTCGTATCGACATTGGCCTTAATCATTTGTCGGACGTGTTCGTCCTGCTCTTTGCGGGAATCTCTGGCGCAATTCTCGTAGCACTCATGCTTTCGATGCTCCTGCTGACGGATGCAGAGATCGATTCCGGCGATGTCATCGTCACGTTCGTGCCACTTCTCGTCGGGGACGCTATCGGAATTGCCGTTATGACACCGCTGACACTACGTCTCATCTTGAATCCCGGTAGATCTCCGATCCGGTTTTCGCGCACGCTCGTGCCCGAGATTTTCTTTTACGTTTTGCTCATAACCGTTACGCTCTGGATTATCATTGGGACCGAGAGCGCAAACGGCTTCAAGTTCTTCTACTTGCTTTTTGTGCCAGTCGTCGTCGCTGCTGTGCGCCACGGGCTCGATGGAGCATGCGTGAGTCTAGGCCTTTCCCAGATTGCCCTCGTCGGGCTACTGCACATTCACGGTTACGATGCCCAGACGTTCACGGAGTTCCAAACGTTGATGTTTATCCTGACCGCAACCGGCCTGATCGTCGGGGTTGTCGTCAGCGAGCGGGAGAATTCTGATCGCCTCGTCCGGGAAGCCGAAACGCGCCTCAAGCAGAGAGAATCAGAAGCGGCGCAGGCATCACGCTTCAATCTGGTGAGCGGGATGGCGTCGGCGGTGATCCACGAGATCAACCAACCGATGACGGCTGCTCGCGCTCTCGCACGATCCGCGCAGCACCTTCTGCGCGCGCCGGGCGGCGATCTAAGCAGGGCCGACAACAATTTGACGACCATGATTGCGCAAATTGACCATGCCAGCGGGGTGGTGCGTCGTATGCGGGATTTTCTCCGCCGTGGCCGCCCACATGTCAGCACTATCAACATACGAAACATGCTGGAGGAGGCGCTGATTCTGGTGCGAGCGGAGGCCGCGGCGAACCAAGTGCGGATTGACCTTGATGCTTCCAATGATCTGCCTGCCGTTCACGGCGATCGCACGCAATTGGAACAGGTGGTGCTCAATCTTATTCGAAATGCAATCGAGTCGATCGCGGGAGCACGTAAAGCTGACGGACGCATCGGGATCGCCGCATATCGACTCGACGCGCCCCCACATGTCGAGATCGGTGTGTCGGACAACGGTCCCGGGGTCGACCGCGAATTGGCCGACCGGCTATTCGAGCCTCTCGCAACATCGAAAGAGGCTGGCCTCGGCCTTGGCCTGCCAATTTGCCTGTCGATTGTCGAATCGCATGGCGGGCGCCTCTGGCTCCACTCCCGGGAGGCGGGCGCAACGGAGTTCCGATTTTCGCTGCCGCTCGCTCAATCGCAAGTAAC
>JBKOXY010000512.1:0-16381 GCA_046725125.1 Pseudomonadota bacterium
CCGGTGCCGGTGCCGCCCGCGCCGGACACGTTGGTCTTGACGAAGATGTTCTGCAGCTGCGACGAGTCGGCTTGAAACCGGGGTTGGCTCTCGAGAATGACCTGATAGTCGTTGGTCGGCGTGTAGATGGTCGCCACTTGGCGCGCGCCGAAGGCGTTGAACAGTTCCTGGCGGATCTGGTCGATGGTGACGCCGTAGACGGCCGCCTTTTCGCGGTCGATCTCGACCGTCATCTGCGGGGTCTTGATATAGAGATCGGTGGTGACGTCGCGCAGCCCCTCGATCTCCGCAATCTTGTCGCGCAATTTCGGCGCGATATCGTACAAGAGCTGGGTGTCGCTGGACTGCAGCGTGTACTGGTACTCGCTCTTGGAAATGCGGCCGGTGATGTTGATGTTCTGGACATTCTGGAAATACACGGCCATGCCAGGAACGACATTGGCGGTGCGGCGCAGGCGCTGGATCACGGCGGTGGAATTTTCCTCGCGCTCCTTCCTCGGCTTGAGCGCGATGAACATGCGACCGATATTGGCCGTCGGGTTCGGCCCGCCGGCGCCCACCGTGGAATTGACGTAATCAACCGCGGGATCGGAACGGACGATTTCCGCCACCTGCCGCTGCAGAGCGACCATTCCCTGGAACGAAATATCCGACGAGCCTTCGGTCGAGGCGGAGATAAAGCCGGTGTCCTCGGTGGGGAAGAAGCCCTTTGGGATGATGATGTAGAGCCAAACCGAAAGAGCGAGCGTCGCGATCGTCACAACTAGCGTCACGGCTTTGTATCGCAGCACCCGATCGAGCGACCATTCGTAGGCGCGCAGCCCTGCCTTGAACATCGTCTCGAAGACGCGCAACACGACGTTCTGTTTCTCGCCTTCGTGATGCGTGCGCAAGACGCGTGCGCACAGCATCGGCGTGAGCGTCAGCGATACGAAGCCCGACACCACGATAGCGACCGCGACCGACACCGCGAATTCGCGAAACACCCGGCCGACCATGCCGCCCATCAGCAGCACCGGGATGAACACGGCGATCAGCGAGAACGTGATCGAAATGATGGTGAAGCCGATCTCGCGCGCGCCCTTGAGCGCCGCCTCGAACGGTCGCATCCCGCCCTCGACGTGGCGCACGATATTTTCCAGCATGACGATGGCGTCGTCGACCACGAAACCGACCGACAGCGTCAGCGCCAGGAGCGTCATGTTGTTGATCGAAAACCCGAACACATACATCGCCGCGCACGTGCCGATCAGCGACACCGGGACCGCGAGCGAGGGAATGAGGGTGGCGGAGACCGAGCGCAGGAACAGAAAGATCACCAGAATGACTAGGATGATCGCGATGACGAGCGTCTCCTGCACATTGAGCACCGAGGCCCGGATCGAGACCGAGCGGTCCATCAGCACTTGCATGCGGATCGACGGCGGTATCGACGCCTGGTATTGCGGCAAGCGCGCGCGCACCGCATCGACCACCGCCACGGTATTGGCGTCCGGCTGGCGCTGGATTGCCAGCACGATGGCGCGGTCGTTGTTGAACCAGCTCGCGATCTTGTCGTTCTCGACGCTGTCGATGACGCGCGCGACCTGATCGAGGTAAACCGGAGCTCCGTTGCGGTAGGCGACGACGACCTTGCGGTACTCCTCCGCCTTGGTCATCGCGGACGACGCCGTCAGCGTCACGCTCTGCTTGGGACCGTTGAGCGTTCCGACTGGAGTGTTGGAATTGGTCTTTGCGACCACGCTGCGGATGTCGTCGAGCGAAATGTTGCGCGCCGCGGCAGCCACGGGATCGACCTGAACCCGCACGGCAAATTTCTGCGCACCGAAAACCAGCACCTGGGCAACGCCTGGAATCTGCGAAATCTGCTGTGCGAGCGTGATCTCGCCGAATTCGTCGACAACCGACAACGGCAAGGTTGCCGAGACCAAGCTGATATACATGACCGGGAAATCGCCCGGATTGACCTTCCGAAAGCTCGGCGGGATGGTCATCTCCACCGGCAACTTTCGGGCGGCAACGGTCAGCGCCGTCTGCACGTCGAGCGCGGCGCCGTCGATGTTGCGGTTGAGCTCGAACTGGATCGTGATCGAGGTGATGCCGAGCGACGACGAAGAGGTGAGCGAGGTGATGCCGGCGATGGTGGACAGCTGGCGCTCGATGGGCGCCGCCACCGATGCCGCCATGGTTTCCGCGCTTGCGCCCGGCAGTTGTCCCTGGATGCTGATGGTCGGAAAGTCGACGGCCGGAAGCGCCGCGACTGCAAGCAGCCGGTAGGCGAAAATCCCCAACACGATGATCGACGCGGTGACCAGCGTGGTCAGCACCGGACGGCGGATGCAGGTCTCCGAGAGCGTCATGGGTTATGATCCGACCTTCGACGCGCGCACGGCAACCTTTGTCCCGTCGGAAAGCAAGAGCTGGCCGTTGACGACGACCGTCTCACCGCCCTCAAGTCCGCTGGCGAGGACCGATTCGCTGCCCAGGACGCGCGCGACTTGGACCGGCTGGACGATCGCAACCTCGCCCTTGACGACGAACACATAGGACCCGCTCTGGCTGAGCTGGATTGCGGTCGAGGGCACCGTGACCGCCGTTTCCTCACGGAACGTCAACTGCACCGTCACCAACGTGCCCGGCCACAGCAACTCGTCGGTGTTCGGCATGGTGGCACGAACGGGTACGGTGCCCGTCGGCGCGTCCACGCTGTTCTCGATCATCGTGACCTGGCCGCTTGCTCGGCGCGGCTCGCCCGGGATGATTGCCTCGACGGTGGAGCTCTCGTTGGCGAGCGCTTGACGCAGATCCGGCAGAAAGCCCTGGGACAGCGCAAATGTCACGTAGACCGGCGCGGTCTGGATGATGGTTGCGAGCGTGGCGTCCCCGGCGCGCACAAAGTTGCCGACCTTGACCATCGCCATGCTGGCGCGCCCGGTAATCGGCGCCCGGATGTTGCAGTAGCTGAGCTGGACGTTGAGGTTCTCGAGTTGCGCGGTATTCGAATCGACTGAAGCCCGATAGATATTTGTTTGCGTCCGCGCGTTCTGCAGCGTCACCAGCGTGGTCGCGTTCTTGGCGATGAGCTCAGTATATCGCGCGACATCGCGTTCAGCCTGCTCGAGATTGGCCTTGGCGCCGGCGAGCAAGCCTTCCACCTGCCTGACCTGAGCTTCGATCGTGCGGCTATCGAGCGTGAACAGGAGGTCGCCTTCGCGCACCAGCGCACCATCGCGGAAGTGCACGCTGGTGATCTCGCTGTCCACCCGCGACTTGACCGCGACGCTGGCAATCGGGGTGACGGATCCCAGCGCTTCGAGGCGGACGGGAACGACCTTCTTGATCGCGGTCACGACTTCGACCGGGACCGCGCGCGGCCCATTCTGGCGGGTCGCCTGCGCAACCGCGCCGTCCGACCACAGACCGCCGCGTGTCGCTACGACGATCGAGCCCGCCGCGACAAGCGCCACCACCGCCCCCGCCACCAACGTCCGCTTCTTCATTACCGTGCCGCGCAGGCCCTCGAGCGGCCCACCCGGGACCTCCCTCTCTTTCCTGGTGCCCTGCTCATAACGATTCTTTTTGTTATGCGGGAAAGACCTTCTAACATATCCCTAGCGACTTACCGTCGTAAAAACGGCGTAACCTTCGCAACAGCCCATTATCCCAGCGCCGCGTCCCGTTTGTCACGCTGAGTTGAAGTTGCACCGCGCCACACCCATCTTGGCCCGTCATGCGCATCGCCACCTGGAACATCAATTCCATCAAGCAAAGGATCGACAACCTGACCGCATGGCTCGCCGAGCGGCGGCCCGACATCGTCTGCCTGCAGGAGACCAAATGCGTGGATGATGCCTTCCCGCGCGAGCCCTTCGAAGCGCTCGGCTACAATGTCGCAGTGCACGGGCAGAAGACCTTCAACGGCGTCGCGCTACTGTCGAAATTTCCCCTCGAGGACGTGACCGCGCGGCTTCCCGGCGACGAGGCCGACAGCCATGCCCGGTTCATGGAAGCGACGGTGTCGACCGGCCAAGGCGCGCTACGCGTCGCATCCGTTTACCTGCCCAATGGCAACCCGCCGGACACAGATAAATATTCTTATAAAATCAGCTGGATGGATCGACTTATTCACTATGCACGCGAACGGCTGCAGCTGGAAGAGCCGCTGGTCCTGGGCGGCGACTTCAATGTCATTCCCACCGAGCTCGATGCCCGTCACCCGGACCGCTGGGTGACGGACGCGCTGTTCTTGCCGCGCACGCGGCAGAAATTCCGTGTTCTCTACCATCTCGGATTGACCGACGCGGTCCGGGCCGGAAGCGATGGGCCCGGCCCTTACACGTTCTGGGACTACCAGGCCGGCGCCTGGCAGAAGAACGACGGCATTCGCATCGACCATCTGCTGCTATCGCCGCAGGCGGCCGATCGGCTGATCGCCGCCGGGGTCGACAAGCACGTGCGCGGCTGGGAGAAGCCGTCGGACCACGTTCCGGTCTGGGCGGATCTCGAACTCAGCGCTTGAAGAAGCTGTCCAAGACATTCCACGGCAGCTTGTAGTTCACGCCGACGCGAACGATGTGGTCGTCGAGGTGGAGGCGCTGATTGCCGGGAAACGCCGGACTCGGCGTCGGGGTGAAATAGGATTTGTCCTGCAATCCGACGTAGAGATATTCAACCTTCGCCGACCAATCCTGGCTGAGCTTGACCTCGATGCCGCCGCCCGCGGTCCAGCCCCAATGCCACTGCTGATCCGAGATGGTGCCGGCAGGAGCGACGATGCTGTTTGCGACGTTGGCGAGCGCGCCGCCGGCGGTGGCGTAAATGAGCCAGTTATCCCGCGCGTAGCCGACGCGGCCGCGGAAGGTCGAAAGCCACTGCTCCTTCACCTCGTTGCTGAAGGCGGCGTTGGGCGGAAATTCGAACGTGCTGCGCTTCTTGTTCGCAGCCGATATGTCGCCCTCAAAGCCCAGCACTCCATTGCCGTTCTGGATATTGAAGCCCGAGGTGATGCCGATGATGCCGCCGCTGAGATTGGTGCGCGGCGTCTGGTCGGCGCCGGTCGCGTTGTCGCGCAACACGGCACTTCCCCACGCGCCACCGCCCGCGACTCCCACATAAGAGCCCGCCCAGGTCGCAACGGCCGGTGGCGCGTTGTAGATCGGTGCAATGCTGAGGTCGGCAGCGAACGCCGGCGCCAGCATCGCCGACGCCGGAACCAATGCTAACGCCGCCGTGCTTGCGCACAGCGATTTTTTCATTCTTAGCCTCAACTAGACGCTTCCCGCATTGGCACGAACCACATACGCGCGCCCCGAACGGGGGTCCATGAACTTAGCCGGGTTCCAAAGCAGATTTCCGGGAAGTGTGGCGCGAGTGCCACAGATTCTCACTCCCGGCGGTTTTTCAGCCAATCTTCCAAATACTTATGCGCCATTGCCCGCTCGGTCTCATCGGCCTGAGCGAGCGCACTCGTGTACATGTCGGTAATCCAGGCTTCATCCGGCCCGGCGGCGTCTTTGGCAACGATGAGCCAGAACAGCCCGAGCGCGGCTTGGCGCGAAACCTGGTCGCCCTTGAACAACATGCTGCCGAGGAGCGCCTGCGCGCGGTGATCACCCTTGTTGGCAGAGAGCCGCAGCCAGCGCGCCGCCTGGATGGAATCCTTCGGCGCGCCTTTGCCAAGGAGGTAGAGCCGGCCGAGATGGTACTGGGCCTCGGGATCGGCGAAATACGAGGCAGCGTAGCGGAACATTTCGCGCGCGAGATTGGAGTCGGCCTTGAGCGTTCCGGGAATGCCGTCGAGATAGTAGAGCCCCAACGTCACGAAGGCGTTGGCCACGAACCGCGCGTTGGGGGCGCCGACGCTGTCGTCGCCATGCATGGTGGTGAGGCGGCGGAAATATTCGTAGGCGCGCGCCTTGTTCGCCGTGACGCCATCGCCGTCCGCGTACATGCGGCCGAGCTTCCAGATTGCGCCGGGAACGCGCTGCTCGGCGGCGTATTCGAGCTCCATGATTGCCTGCTCAGTCTTGCCTTGGCGCAGCAACTGCGTGCCCGAGCGGAACGCCTCCTGCGGCGTCGGCGGCATGACCGTGCGCGGCGGCAGCGTGAGCGGGGCGATTGGCGGCGCCTCTGGCGCTGCGGCGAGCGGCGTTGCGCTGCCGAGCGAAGGGCTCCCCGCCGCCGGGCTCGGGGTCGTATCCGGCAGCGGCACCGTGGTCCCTTCGGGAGCGCGGGTGCCGTCGAAGCTTATGGCCGGCGATAGGCCGACGGCGATGCCGAGCAAGGCCGCGCCGAGCAAAGCAGTGCTAGCGATGACGCTAGATGTCCGCATAGCACGCCCTCTCGGCCGCCGCGCCGGGATGGGTCACCGCGCCATCGCGCGCCGATCCCACCTGCTGGGCGTATTTCCACAAATATCCTGAGGTGAATACGGGTCGTCGCGGCTTCCACGCCTTGGCCCGCGCCTCGAGCTCGGCCTTGCTGAGCTTGACCTCGAGCGTGCCCTTCACCGCGTCCATTGCGATGATGTCGCCGTCGCGCACGAGCGCGATCGGGCCGCCGACGGCGGCTTCTGGACCCACATGGCCGATGCAGAAACCGCGGGTCGCTCCGGAGAAGCGCCCGTCGGTGATGAGCGCGACCTTCCCACCCATGCCCTGTCCATAAAGGGCCGCGGTGGTCGCCAGCATTTCTCGCATCCCGGGGCCACCTTTGGGCCCTTCGTATCGGATCACGAGCACGTCGCCTTCCCTATACTTCTTCTTCTTGACGGCCTCGAAGCACGCTTCCTCCCCGTCAAAGCAGCGCGCCGGGCCGGTAAACTTCAAGCCCGCCATCCCAGCAACCTTGGCAATGGCGCCTTCCGGCGCGAGGTTGCCTCTGAGCCCGACGACGCCGCCGGTGGCGGAGAGCGGCTTGTCGGCGGGGTGGACCACGTGCTGGTCCTTGTTCCACTTCACCCGCTTGAGGTTCTCGGCGACCGTGCGCCCAGTCACGGTTAAGCATTCGCCGTGAAGATACCCGTGGTCGAGCAGCGTCCTCATCAAGAGCGGAACGCCGCCTGCTTCGAACATATCTTTGGCAACATAACGGCCACTCGGTTTCAAATCCGCGATATATGGTGTCCTTTTGAAGACATCGGCGACGTCGAACAGGTCGAACTTCAAACCGCATTCGTGGGCAATCGCGGGCAGGTGCAACGCAGCATTGGTCGAACCGCCGGACGCCGACACCACCGCCGCGGCGTTCTCCAGCGCCTTTCTGGTCACGATGTCGCGCGGCCTCAGACCGGATTTGATGAGGTCGACAATCTGCTCGCCGGCGGTCATGCAGAACGCGTCGCGGATCTCGTAAGGCGCCGGCGCCCCCGTCGAATAGGGCAGTGCCAGCCCAATGGCCTCGGATACGGTCGCCATGGTGTTGGCGGTGAACTGCGCCCCGCAGGCGCCCGCCGACGGACAGGCGTGCTGCTCGAGCGTCTGGAGATCGGCGTCCGACATCTCCCCGACCGAATACTTGCCGACCGCCTCGAACACGTCTTGGATCGTGACCGGCTGACCTTTGAAGGTGCCGGGCAGGATCGAGCCGCCGTAAATGAAGATCGACGGGACGTTCAGCCGGCACATCACCATCATCATTCCAGGCAGCGACTTGTCGCAGCCGGCGAGACCGACGAGCGCATCGTAGGCGTGCCCGCGCATGGTCAGCTCGACCGAGTCGGCGATCACTTCGCGCGAGGGGAGCGACGATTTCATGCCCTCGTGCCCCATGGCGATGCCGTCCGTCACGGTGATGGTGCAGAACTCGCGCGGCGTGCCGCCGGCAGCGGCGACGCCCTTCTTCACGGCCTGGGCCTGACGCATGAGCGAGATGTTGCAGGGGGCGGCCTCGTTCCAGCAGGTCGCGACGCCGACGAAGGGCTGATGGATCTGCTCGCGCGTGAGCCCCATTGCGTAATAGTAGGAGCGCTGCGGGGCGCGCTCGGGACCCTCGGTCACGTGCCGGCTGGGCAGCTTCGCTTTGAGGTTTGCCTTCGCGTCCATCACGCTTTCCGTCCCGCTCGTCTCGAGCGCGCCCCGAATGGACGCGGCCCGGAAGTTGTTGGATCAACGTCTCAGCGCCGCGTATGGCCAAATCGCGGCGCGGCCGAGCCGGATTCCCATCCGGATGTCAATGTTTTAGCCGTGTTGCGCGCGCGCAACACGATTAATGATTGGTTAATAAAAAATGTCACACCTTGGCCACACGAGGGACTCGCTTTCGCAAAAGACCGCAGGCGAGTACCCGCGAGTCACGCCGCACGAAATCGCGGATCGAAGCCAAGCTCGGCGCGCGCCTTGGCGATCGAGACCGCGCCGTCGTCGTCTGCGATGTTGTAGACGCCGGCCGCGCCATGGGTGATCGCGAGCAGCGCGGCGTGTGCGGCAGCGTCGACGTGCAGCCCTGGCTTATGGCCGGATGCCGCGTGCCAAGTGCCTAGTCCGTACAGCAGGCCATAGCGCAGCACAATGGCATCGAGGCCAGACGCCGCGAGCACCTGCTGTTCCATGTCGGCCGCGCCCTTCACCGTAACCGAGCGGACGGGGTCGGCAAGGTTGAGCGGATCGCTCTCGGGATGCGGCTCGCCGCCAGGCGCGTAGGCAAAGGCGATGCTTTGCACGATGAAACGCCGCGCCGCGGCGGCCTGCGCCGCGGCAATCAGGTTGCGCGTGCCTTCGCTGCGGATGCGGGCATTCTTCGCATAGGACGCAACCACGAGCGCCTGGTCGAATTGGCGCGGCAGATCGGTGAGCTGATGGATGACCACGGCGGGCTTTGCGGCGCCGATCGCCGCGGTTACCGCTTGCGCGTCGAAAACATCGAGCACCGCGGGCACCACCCCTGCCCGCGCAAGCTCGCTTGCGGTCTCGGCCGAGCGCGTCGTGCCAGTGACGTCGTGCCCGGCGCGAAGGAGAAGCGGCACCAACCGCCGGCCGATGGCGCCGGCGGCGCCCGCGAGGAATACTCTCATTGCCCTATGCTAGGCCGCCACGCCGCTTCCGGTCGAGACGCCTCGATGCCCAGGCAGTGTCTCAGTTTAGGTGAGATACGGCCGACTGCGCAGCAAACTCCGCTCATGCCTGCGTAAGCGGGAATCCAGTCTCGCGTCCGGAACTGGATCCCCGCTTACGGGGTCCCCGCGACGCGAGCGTCGCGGGTTGCCCTCGCGGGGACGAGCGGAAGAGAGTGTCTTGAGATACGACCGAGCAAACCGAGACACTACTTGATGCCAAGGTCCAAGCTGCTCCGCCGAGCTTTCTTCGCCCGCAGTGTGCACGCGGTCGCCCCCGATCTCATCGGTGCGACGCTGCTGTTCAAGGGCGTCGGCGGCGTCATCGTCGAGGTCGAGGCCTACCATCACACCGATCCTGCCGCGCATTCCTTTGGCGGGCAGACCGAGCGCAACAGCGTGATGTTCGGTCCGCCGGGCTACGCCTACGTCTACCGCTCGTACGGCGTGCACTGGTGCCTCAACTTCGTATGCGAGCCGCAGGGCAGCGCCAGCGCGGTGCTGATCCGCGCGCTCGCGCCCACGCAGGGCCTAGCCGCGATGCGGCGCCGCCGCGGCGTCGCGGACGAGCGCTTGTTGTGCGCGGGGCCGGGACGGCTATGCGAGGCGCTCGGCATCACCGACGCCCAGTACGGGCTTGCGCTCGATGCGCCGCCATTCGAGATTCGCGCGCGCACGCAGGACGCCGACGTCGCCATCGGTCCGCGCATCGGACTCACCGAGGCGGTGGATCATCCGTGGCGCTACGGCCTCAAAGGCTCGCGCTTCGTCAGCAAGCCGTTCAAAAGGTGACGCGTGGCGCGCCGCCATCACTGGTACGCGATGATGAATTCACAGCCCGACCCGGTCGCAAAGGTGCGCGACACGCGGCCGGAGGATAGTTCGAGCTCGAACACCACCGCATCGTCGTGGCAGCACAGATAGGCGTGCGTGCCGTCGGGACCGAAACCGAAGCCCATGGGGGACCTTGCGGTCTTGAGCGAGGCGATCTGCTTGAGGCTCTCCGCCTCGAAGATCGCGGCGTGGCGGTCGTAGGTCGACGACACCAGCAGGTAACGGCCGTCGGGCGACACCCGCACGCGGCGCAACTGATTGACCGTGCCCGGCGCGCCTTCGATCGTCACCGTGGCGCGCAAGCGATGGCTGCGCGCATCGATGACGTGAAACCCGGCCCTCTGATGCGCCACCACGTAGAGCGTTTCACCGTCCGGCGCGAGCGCGAGGCCTTCGGCCCAATGCGGGATATGGATCCGGTCCAGCGGCTTGCGTCGATCGCGATCGACGACGGCGACGGAATCGGTCGCCTTCAGCGAGGCGAAGATTTCTCCGGTGGCGTGGCTCACCGCGAGCCAGTGCGGGCTGCCGCCGAGATCGATGCGCTCGACCTCCTCCGAATCCGGATCGATGGCGAGCAACGCGTTGCCGAGTTCCCCCGTCGCCCACAACGTTCCGCCGTCGTCCATCATCACGCCGTGCGGCGCCACATTGGCGCCGACGTCGATCAGGCGTTCGAGCGACTTCGACGCGAGATCGATGACGCCGATGCGCCGGTCGGGAGCGGTGTTCTTGCCGAAAATGCCGCCGCCATAGACCGAGGCGAAAACCTTCTTGCCGTCGGGCGAGAGGATCATCTCATGGGTCGAGGCCGGCATGTCGATCTCGCCGGTCTTGGCGAGCGTCGCGGCGTCGAAGAATTGCATCTTGTTGGCGGTCTTCGCGGTGACGATCAGGTGCGGACCGCCGGGAGGGTTGTTGAGATCAGGCATCGCGATCATTCTACACCGGCGGCAAAGAGTTCGTCTGCGCTCACCACCCGCGGGGAAAGGCCCTGCTCGTGGACGTAGCGGCCGATCGCCTCGAAGGCCGGCCGGTTCGGCTTAAGACCATAGGCCCAGAAGTCCTCGCCGAACTCGCGCCGGGCTTCCTCGACGTGATCGATCAGCCACGGCAGCGCGACGCGCAAAGCATCGGTGTCATAGAGGCCGTTGACCGCGAGGTCGCGCGCTTCCACGAACGCCCGGTAGATGCTGCGCGCCGCCCACGGATGCGCACGATGGACGTCCTCGCGCAGCACCACCGTGTGCATGATCGGCAGGATGCGCGTACGGCGATAATAGTCCCGCTCGATGTCCTTATAATTCGGGAACAGGCGCGCGATCGTGGGGGAGCGTGCGAGAAACAACTTCGGGATATAGAGCGAGAGCAGCGCGTCGAGCTCACCCGCCGCGAACATCTGCTCCAGCGTCTGCGAGCCGGAGAGGAAATCGAGCCCGATGTCGTTGGGAAGATTGAGCGCGATCAGCGGCGGCTCGACGAAGCCGTTGAGCCCGCCCATGAACCAGTGCATGTCCTGCGGCTTGACGCCGTAATCGTGCTGCAACATGCCGCGCATGAAGACGAGCCCGGTCGAACTCCACTGCGACGTGCCGACGCGTTTGCCCTTCAGATCCTGCGGCGTGTGGATGCCCGCGCCGGTGCGCACGTAGATGCAGGAATGACGGAACATTTTCGAGAGCGCGACCGGCACCGCCACGAACGGGCACTCGCCGCGGCCTTTGAGCGCCGTGTAGGAGGCCAGCGAAAGCTCGGAGACCTCAAACTCCTTGTTGTCGAGCATGCGCTGAAAGGTCTGACGCGGACGCAGAACCTCGACTTCGAGGTCGATGCCCGCGGGCTTCACGCGCCCGTCGATCAGCGCACGGGTGCGGTCGTAGTCCCAGCAGGCGAGCGTGAGCTTGAGATCGGGCATGAGGATGTGGCGGCGACGTGCGGCGAAAGCTTGGACGTTACGCACACTCGATTCAAGGCTTCGGCGCGAGCGGTGGCAACCGAACGAGGCCGGAGCGCCATTCGAGATCGAGCAGCAAGCCGAACGGCAAGGTCGCGAGCACGGGCGCACTAGGGACGCCGGCGGCATCAAGCAAGTTGGCAATCCAATGATTGCAGACGTTGAAGAGATGAAAGGCGCCGTTGGCGCGAAAGAACAGACTCGTCCCATAGAGGCCGGGCGGCCTCAAGCATGTCCGTCAGCCGCGCAAAGCCCGCATCGCTGATATCCACCCGCACGAGGTCGGAATTGGCGAACACCGCGCGCGGATCGTCTTTGACGCCGACCACGTGCAGCACGGAAGGATTGCCGGGGCGAAACAGCGCGCGCATTGCCAGTGCCATCGTCACCGACTCGGCGGTCGGGACCTCGCGATAGAAGCCCTCGTCGCCCCAGCCGATTTCAAGTCGATCAAAGCCCGCAAACCGCGTCGCGAGGTAGCCGAGCGCGCTCAGGCCGCGCCGGCTCGCCTGCTCCGCAAGCGCCACGCGCGGAACGATGATGCCGGCATGATAGCCATGACTGACGATAAAGACCTCGGTGGTCGGCACGCCCGGCGCGGGGGGCCACAGGCTGCGGTTGCCCCAGCGAGCGGTAGCAATCGTGGCAACCACGAACAGTAAAACCGCGATCGCAAGGCTTACGCCCACGCGTCTTGCCACGGTCCGCCACGCAGACGTGAGTTTTGGGTGGCGCATCACGCGACCTATGAGGTTGCGTCGGGCGCGCGACGGAAGCGAATGAGCACGGGCAGGAACAGCAAGGGCAGCGCGCTGGCCGCCATCGGCACGAAGGCGAAGCGCGGATTTCCGCCGAGATCCCAGGCAGCGCCGCTGAGCACGGAAACGAGAAGAGCCTCGCCGTAGCAGATCGCGAAGATCGCCGCCGACACGCGTGCCACGTCGGCGGGCGCACTCAACAGCGGCGGCAGGGCAAGGGCGAGGGTGAAAACGCCGGCGCCGAGGAAGCCCAGCGCGCCGGCATAGGCGATGGTCCATAGGCTTGCGGTCATGACTATGCCAGCCAAGCAGAAGAGCATCAGCACGCCGCAGAGAATGAAGGGCCAGGCCCGCCGCACGAGCCTGTCCGCCACCGCAAGCAGCGCAAACGATGCGGGCAACTGGCCGAAGTTGAGCGCGGTGAGGGCGGCGCTGATCAAGTCGGGCCGGCCGGCGGCGGTGAGGTGGCCGGGGAGAAATGCGTTGCTGCAGAAATAGACGCTATTGACGCTGCCGAGGAGAATGCCGACTTGCCAGATCAGCTTGTTGCGCCAGTCGGGCCACCAGCGGACGACTGCGGGCGCGTCCGCCAACTCTTTGCGCGCCGGCGCCAGCGCCATGGTCAAGATCGCGATCAGCACCAGCGGAAGACCCCAGATCGCGAGCGCCCAACGCCACGACCCATCGACCAGCGGGAGGACGAGCGGGATCGTCAGCATGACCGGCAGCGTCTCGCCCACGAGCAGCCCGTTGGTGAAGACCGCCGTGCCGAAGCTCACGTGTCGCGGCAGCCATCGGCGCACAAGCGGCGGCAGCGCCGGCTGCATGATGGCGATACCTGCGCTCATCACAACGGTGGCGGCATAGAACGCGAGCACATCGAGCACGGCGCCGCGCAGACCGGAGGCGACACCCGCAATCAAGAGGCCGGCGACCAGCGTCGCCAAGGCGCCGAAGCGCGCGATCAAGAGCGATCCCGGCAACGCCGCGATCGCGAACAGGATGAGCGGCAGGCCGGAGAGAACGCCGACCTCGGTGCCGGACAGGCGCAGATCGGCCTGAATGAGCAAAATGACCGGCGGCACCGCCAGGATGCTCAGCCGCAGACCCACTCCGGCAAGCCAGAGCAGGCCGGCGGCAACCCAAAATTCCCGCATGGCACTCCCGGCTGCGGCGTTCTTTGCTCTCGTTTGTCCAGCGAGTCATGCGCGGGCATAGCGCGTCGGAAGACGCGCGTGAACGCACTCTTGACCCGCGCATCCATCTTCTTCGCAAGAAGTCCTTACAAAGCTGGATGGATTGCCGGGTCATAAGCGCGTTTACGCGCGTCTTCAACGCGCTATGCCCGCAATGACGACGTTTCCTCACGCCGCGCCCTTGAGGCGCGCGAGCGCTTCGTCGATCTTGAGGCGGCGCGTCTCGGCTTCTTCGCGCTTCTCGCGCTCGCCTTCGACCACGTCCTCCGGCGCGCGGGCGACGAAGTCGGCATTGGCAAGCTTGGCGTCGATGCGGGCGATGTCGGATTTAACGCGCGCCATTTCCTTCTCGAGGCGCGCTTTCTCCGCGGCGAAGTCGATCACCCCCTTGAGCGGCAGCGCCGCCACCTCCCCGCGCACGATGAGTTGCACGGCGCCCTGCGGCGGGCGGTCCGCGAGCGAAATATCGGAGAGGCGCGCGAGGCGGCGCATGACGTCGGCCCACCGCGCCGCCCTCGCCTGGGTCGCCGCCGAGGCGGCGACCAGCACGACCGGGATCTCGGTCGCCATGGTGATGTTCATTTCCGCGCGCACGGAGCGAATGGCGGTGACGAGGTCGATGACCCAGCCGATCTCGGCCTCGGCCTTAAGGTCGTCGAGCGCACGCTGCTTGGGCCAGGGTGTGAGCGCGAGCAGGCCGTCGCGCGCCGCGCCGGCCGCCGCCGTGACCTGCCACAGCTCCTCGGTGACGAACGGCGTGAACGGATGCAGGAGCTTGAGGATTTCGTCGCGCGCCCAGGCGGTCATCGCCCGCGTCTCGTCTTTGGCGCCACCGTCGGCGCCTTGCAGCACCGGCTTGGCCAGTTCGAGATACCAGTCGCAGAAGATGTTCCACACGAAGCGGTAGGCCGCGCCCGCCGCCTCGTTGAACTTGTAGGCCTCGATCGCCTCGGTGATCTCGCGCACGGCTTTGCCGGTCTCGTGCGCGATCCAGCGGTTGAGCGTTTCCTTCGCCGCGGCGGGGTCGAAGCCGGGGACGGTCACGCAGTGGTTGATCTCCGCGAAGCGGCAGGCGTTCCACAGCTTGGTCGCGAAATTGCGGTAGCCCTCGACGCGCTGGGTGGAGAGCTTGATGTCGCGCCCCTGCGCCGCCATGGCGGCGAGCGTGAAGCGCAAGGCGTCGGCGCCGTAGTCGTCGATCAGCGCGAGCGGGTCGATGACGTTGCCCTTCGACTTCGACATCTTGGCGCCGCGCTCGTCGCGCACCAGCGCGTGGATGTAGACGGTGCGGAACGGCACGTCGGCCATGAAATGCAGCCCCATCATCATCATGCGCGCGACCCAGAAGAAGATGATGTCGAAGCCGGTCACCAGCGCGTCGGTCGGATAGTAGCGCTTGAGCTCGGGCGTATCATCCGGCCAACCGAGCGTGGAGAACGGCCACAGCGCGGATGAGAACCAGGTGTCGAGCACGTCCTCGTCGCGAATGAGCAGCGTCGCGTTGCTTCCCTCCCGAGCCATCCCGTCGGCGGTTTCCCGAGATATCGTGCCGTCGGCGACGTAATAGGCCGTCGCCTCGCTGAGCGCCTCGGCCTCGCTCTCGGCGACGAACACCTTGCCGTCCGGCCCGTACCAAGCGGGTACCTGATGGCCCCACCACAGCTGGCGCGAGATGCACCAGGGCTGGATGTTCTCCATCCAATTGAAATAGGTCGTCTCCCAATTCCTCGGCACGAACACGGTCCGTCCGCCGCGCACCGCCGCGATCGCCGGTGCGGCCAGCGTCTTGGCGTCGACGTACCATTGATCCGTGAGAAACGGCTCGATCACGACGCCGGAGCGGTCGCCGTGCGGCACCGCATGCGTGTGCGGCTCGGTCTTGGCGAGCAGATCCGCCGCCTCCAAGCGCCGCACGATATCCTTGCGCACGGCGAAGCGATCGAGGCCGTGATAGGCGAGCGTCTGATCGAGCTCCGACGAGGTCGGTACGTCGCGCAGAAACGCCTCGTTGCCGGCGAGATTGAGATGGGCCGCAGCGTCGAGCACATTGACGAGGGGAAGGCCGTGGCGCCGCCCCACCTCGAAGTCGTTGAAGTCGTGCGCGGGCGTGATCTTGACCGCGCCGGTGCCCTTCTCCGGATCGGAATATTCGTCGGCGATGATCGGGATGCGCCGGCCGACCAGCGGCAGAACGGCGTGCTTGCCGACGAGATGCTGGTAACGCTCATCATCAGGGTGCACCGCCACCGCGACGTCGCCGAGCATGGTCTCCGGACGCGTGGTTGCGACGGTGATGAACGTCGCGGCATCGTTCGGATCGAAACTCGCCCCTGCGAGCGGATAGCGGATGTGCCAAAGTTGCCCCTTAATCTCGACCTGCTGCACTTCGAGGTCGGAGATGGCGGTGGCGAGCTTGGGATCCCAATTGACCAGCCGCTTGTCCTTGTAAATGAGGCCGGCGCGGTAAAGCTCCACAAACACCTTGTGCACGGCGCGCGAGAGCCCCTCGTCCATGGTGAAGCGTTCGCGCGACCAGTCGCAGGAGGCGCCCAGCCGCTTGAGCTGCTGCGTAATGATGCCGCCCGATTCG
>JBKOXY010000518.1:0-6770 GCA_046725125.1 Pseudomonadota bacterium
TTGGAGATGAGGTGCGCGACCGCCCAGGTTTTCACACCGACCAGCATGGGATGCTTGAGCGTGCGCCAGATATTGCCGCGGCTATACGCCGCGACCACGAAAATGCTCGCCGGCCACATCAATAGCTGCGTGACGTAGTAGGTCCATTCGGGCGGGGACCACACGTTGATCCAGCCGGTCGCCCGATACTGCCCGAAGCCGTAGCCGATCAGAATGAGCCCGGCGAGGGAGACCAACGACATCAGCCCCTTGTAGGGCCACTCTCCGATCCGGTTGATCACCGCGGCGCGCGGTGCACGCAACGTCACGAAGACATGCGCCCCGAGGAAGACGACAAGTCCGAGCACGAGAGTAGCCAGCCCCATGGCCCAAGCCTCGCCAAAATCACCATCGACGTTTGCGCAGCGTGCTGTCCTGCAGGCGCAGTAGAGGCCATGGCGTGCCGGGAGGCAAGGTCGTCGGCATCGCATCCTCATTGCACCGCCGGCGGCGGCGCACGTCTGGTAAACTCCGCGCTTGCGATCATTGCATCTGCAATGATTACTGGATCATCCCGCTTCCCCGTCTGCGCGCGAACAGGCTATACGGACGATGAACATTAAGGAGAGCGAGAAAATTCAATGAACAGACGCTTCGTCTTGGCCTTATCCGGACTACTGTTTGCGTGGATGCCAGCCGCGGCGCAAGACTGGCCGACGAAAACCGTGAGGATCGTCGTGCCGTTTGGTCCCGGCTCGACGCCGGACATGGTCGGGCGGCTGATCGCCGACCACATGCAACAGAAGCTCGGGCAGCCGTTCGTGATCGAGAACCGCCCGGGCGCCAGCGCCAATACCGGGACCGAGATGGTGGCGAAGGCGGAGCCGGACGGCTACACGATCGGCATCAGTCTCGGCGGTCCGCTCGCCATCAACACGCTGCTGTTCGCGAAAATGCCCTACGACCCGGCCAAGGACCTCGCGCTGATCACCATGCTGACGACCCAACCGAGCGCGCTCGTCGTGCATACGAGCCTGGGCGTCAATGCGGTCGCCGAACTTGTCGATCTGCTGCGGAAAAATCCCGGCAAATACAACTATGGCTCGATCGGCAACGGCTCGCTGTCGCATCTGGCCATGGAGGCGCTTGCGCTCAAGAGCGGCACGACGATGGTACACGTCCCCTACCCCGGCTCGCCGCAGGCGATGACCGCGGTGCTGCGCAATGACGTGCAGATGGCCTGTCTGCCGGCGATTTCAGTGACGCCGCACGTCGCCTCCGGCCAGGCGAAAATTCTGGCCATCTCGCTCGGCCGACGCTCCGCGCTGATGCCTGGGGTCCCGACGCTCAAGGAAAGCGGCATCGACGTCGAAGCGGACGCCTGGAACGGCCTGATCGCACCGGCGAAAACGCCGGATGCGATGATCGCGAAAATTCACAGCGCGGTCGTCGATGCGCTTGCCGAGCCGGCGATCCGCGAGAAGCTGGCCACCCAGCTTATGGAGCCGATTCCCACCACGCCGGCGCAGTTCCGCGCAAAAATCGATGCCGATCTCGCGCGCTGGTCGCCGATCATCAAGGCGCTCGATCTGAGGATCAACTAAGGCGCATCCTCGTTACACCACCGGCGAGCGCCCGCCGTCGACGTTGATGGCCGTGCCGGTGATGTAGGAGCCGAGATCCGACACGAGGAAGCAGGCCATGTTGGCGAATTCCTCGGCGCGCCCGATGCGGCCGAGCGGGATCTCCTTGGCGCGCGCGGCCATGTAGTCCTTGAGTTCGATGCCAGCGCGTTTCGCGGCTTGCACGTGCTGATCGGCCTCGATGAAGCCAACCAGCATCGCATTGACCAACACGTTGTGCGGCGCGCCTTCGTGCGAGAGCACCTTGGTCAACGCCATGCCGGCAGCGCGCGTGATCGAAGTCGGCGCGCTGCCGCCGCGTGGCGCCTTGGCACCGATGTTGAGCACGTTGATGATGCGGCCCCAGCGCCGCTCCTTCATCTGCGGCCATACCAGCCGCGTCAGCCGAATGGCGGCGAACAGCTTTTGGTCGAAGTCGTGCTGCAGGAATTCGTCGGTCAGCTTTTCGAACGGGCTGGTCGCTGATGTGCCGGCATTGTTCACGACGATGTCGATCTTGCCGAGCGCCTTCATTATCTCGTCGTAGGCATGCTTGATATCGGCGGCGCGCGCTACGTCGCCCTGGATGCCGACGACACGCCGGCCGTTGGTCCGGATGGTCTTGACCGCATCATCGAGCGCTTCGCGTCCGCGGGCGACGACGGCAACCTCGGCGCCCGAGGCTGCAAACCGCGTGGCGATGGCGAGCCCGATCCCCTTGCTTCCGCCGGTGATGACCGCCGTCCGGCCGGCGAGACTGACGTCCATTCGTATCCTCCCGCTCGCGCCAGAACACCGGGCGCGTCCCTTAACGTCCTACAGCCCCGGGCGCGGGAGGGAAAGCGGCGGGGGACGGCAGCCCCGTGGAGGATGGTTGAGCGCGCCAGCCGGCGAGCCGGAGGTGGCGCACGAGGCCGGCTCGTCTAGAATGCGCGCCTGCCTTGGAGCACGACGATGGAATTCACCGCGCTGTTTCTCGCCGTCAACGTCGTGATGGTCGTCGCCTGGTGGGGCACGCGAGCGCTCGCCCTAGCACTGTTCGCCGCTACGCTCCTCGCCTCCATCGCGACCTATCTGCACCACGCCAGCGATGTGCTGAAGCTGTCGTTCTAAGCGCGCGCCCATGCCTCGATCGCTCGCCCTCACCCTCAATGCACTCGGCCTTTACGCCATCGCGTTGGTTCTTGCGGTCGCCTTTGCGGCGCAACTCCTGCTCGACGAACTTCCCTGTCCTCTCTGCCTGCCCAGCGCATCCAGTTTGCGATGCTGGCGGTGGGGCCGATTCTCAACGTTCGCTTCGGGCCGCGTCCCAGCCACTATGCCGTGTCGCTCCTCGCCGCCATCGCCGGCGCGGCTTTCGCCACGCGGCAGATTTTGCTGCACATCATGCCTGGCGATCCCGGCTATGGCTCGGCGCTGCTCGGCTACCGTTATTACAGCTGGGCCTTTATCGGCTTTGCCCTGGCCATCATTGCGCTCGCGGCCGTGCTGCTGTTCGACGAACAGTTCAGGGACGACGGCAAGCCGCAGCCCGGCGGCGCGTTTGCGCGCGCCGCCGTGTGGTTGGTGATCGCACTCACCGCGCTGAACGTGGTTTCGACGCTGCTGGAATGCGGCTTCGGCGCTTGTCCGGACAACCCGGTAGCCTACGAACTCCTCAAACGCGCACCGTGAGGCTGGCGATCACTCCCACTCGATCGTGCCCGGCGGCTTCGACGTCACGTCGTAGACCACGCGGTTGACGCCCTTGACCTCGTTGACGATGCGCGTCGCCACGTGTCCGATGAACTTCATGTCGAAGGGATAAAAATCGGCGGTCATGCCGTCGGTCGAAGTCACCGCGCGCAGGCCCACCACGTAATCGTAGGTGCGGTAGTCGCCCATGACGCCGACGGTGCGTACCGGCAGCAGCACGGCGAAGGCCTGCCAGATGTCGTCGTAGAGCCCGGCGCGGCGGATTTCCTCGATATAGACGTCGTCGGCGCGCCGCAGGATGTCGAGCTTTTCGCGCGTGATCTCGCCGGGGCAACGGATGGCCAATCCCGGCCCCGGGAACGGATGCCGGCCGACGAAGGCTTGCGGCAAGCCGAGCTCGCGGCCGAGCGCGCGCACCTCATCCTTGAACAGCTCGCGCAAGGGCTCGACCAGCTGCATGTTCATGCGCTCGGGCAACCCGCCGACATTGTGATGCGATTTGATCGTGACCGACGGTCCGCCGGTGAACGACACACTCTCGATCACGTCGGGATAGAGCGTGCCCTGCGCCAGAAAATCGGCGCCGCCGAGCTTTTTCGCCTCCGCTTCGAAGACATCGATGAAGAGCCTACCGATCGTCTTGCGCTTGAGTTCGGGATCGGTGACGCCGGCAAGCGCGTCGAGGAAGAGCGCTTCCGCTTCGACGTGGACGAGCGGAATATTGTAGCTGTCGCGAAACAGCGCCACCACCTTCTCCGCCTCGGCGAGCCGCAGCAATCCGTGGTCGACGAAAACGCAGGTGAGCTGTTCCCCGATCGCCTCGTGGATCAAGACCGCGGCGACCGCCGAATCGACGCCGCCGGAGAGCCCGCAGATGACCCGGCCATTGCCGACCTGCGCGCGGATCTTCTCGATCGCCTCCGCCTTGAACGCGCGCATGGTCCAGTCGCCCTTGCAGCCCGCGACCTTGCGCACGAAGTTGCGCAATAGCGCGGCGCCGTGCGGCGTGTGCACGACCTCGAGGTGGAATTGGGTGGCGTAGAACCGGCGTTGCTCGTCCGCGATCATGGCGATGGGCGCATTCGCCGAGGTGCCGACGATCCGGAAGCCCGCGGGCAGCCGGGTCACGCGGTCGCCGTGGCTCATCCACACCGGATAGCGCTCGCCCTTGCGCCACACGCCCTCGAACAACGGTGAATCCTCGGTCACCGTCACCTCGGCGCGGCCGAACTCACGATGGTGCCCGCCCTCGACCTTGCCGCCGAGTTGCTGCGCCATCGCCTGCTCGCCGTAGCAGATGCCGAGGATCGGCACGCCCGCCTCATAGACGGCAGGCGGAGCGAGCGGCGCGTCCCGGTCGAGCACCGAGGCCGGGCCGCCGGAGAGGATCACGCCTTTCGGCCGCATCGCCCTGAAGGCCTCGTCCGCCTTCTGGAACGGCACGATTTCGCAATAGACTTTTTCTTCGCGCACTCGTCGCGCGATGAGCTGGGTCACCTGCGAACCGAAATCGATGATGAGAATCCTGTCGTGGCCGGCGGGCCGATCGGTATCGGCGCCACGTACGAGGGAGGAATCGAGGACGGTCATCCCGACCTTATGTGCGGGGCGCCGCGCGTGCGGTCAAGGCCGGTGTTTCCGCCCGGCAAAACCAGCCATGATCGGTCCCCTTTGGTCGGCAAGCCGCCGGCCGTGCAATTCGCCAAGACCGGTGCCGGCCGCCAAGCGGGTCACCTCAGCCTTTCAGCTGCTTGTTGCATTCGCTGTAATAGCCGCCGCCTTTCTGGATCCATTTCAGACCGCCGTTGGCATTGGTGGCCTTGTTGGCGTTGTATTGATCGAGGCAAGTGTGCATCCGGGCCTTGCCCGCCGACTCGCTCGAATATTTCGGGGAGATCGCCGTGGGAAACACGGCATTTCCGCTCGCCTTGGGCGCTGTCGCTGGGGTGGGAGCCGCCGCGCCCGCAGCCGGAGCGGCAGCGGTCGCATCGGCGCCGCACTGGGCTTTGCGGAAATCGCGCCAATTCTGTCCGCCGAGAGTGCCCGCGGACTTGGCCGCTTGATACTTGGCGCTGCATTCCTTCATCGTGAGCGCCTGTGCCGGTTGCCCGGACGTCACAATCATCGCGCCGGCGAGCGCCACGAAGCCTGCGCAGGTTGCAATCTGCCGGATCGTCATGGGAAGCCTCCCTAGATGTCGTTGGAGAGGCCATCCTCTGCCCATTTTCTCCGCCTCCGCAAGCCCATTTGCAGGCTGGATGAGTGACTCGCCTTGCAACCGTCATGCGCGCGCGCGATGCTGCGCCGGGTTGGGGCAAGTCAGGAGGCTGACATGGGCTTGCTCGATATTCTCAACAGCATTCAGGCCGGCGGTGTCTCGAACGATCCGCGCGCGCGAACTGCGCCGGCAAGCCAAGGCATGTCGCCGACGGCCAAGGCGCTGCTGGCGCTACTTGCGGTCTACGCGATGAAGAATCTACGCCGGGCCGACGCGCCGCCCACCCGGCCGGCCGGGCCTGCGGACGTCAGTGCCGGCTTTCCAGGCAGACAAGGCGGCACGGTCGGCGGCGGTGGCGGCCTTGGCGACCTGCTGCGCGGCGCATTGGGCGGAGCGCTCGGCGGCGCCGCCGCCGGAACGGTGCTCAACGGCGGGCTCGGCGGTCTGCTCGAGCAACTCCAGCAGAGGGGCCAAGGCGACGTCGCACGTTCATGGGTCGGCACCGGCCCAAACAAGGCGATCTCGCAGGGCGATCTCGCGAACGCGCTCGGAACCGACACGCTCGACGCGCTCTCGGAGCAAACCGGAATGGATCGCGGGGATTTGCTCTCCGGGCTGAGCCAGCATCTCCCGCGCTTCGTCGACCAACTCACGCCGGACGGCCGGCTGCCGACGGAGGAGGAAGCCGGGCGGATGGTCTAGGTTCGCATCCGCGCCGGCGGCGCGTTCGCCATTGGCGACGCAGCCTACCCGGTGCGACCGCGCCGCACCAGGATCGCTACGTAGAACCCATCGGTGTCGGTGCGGCGCGGGGTCATCAGCAGCCCCTCCTCCGACATCAACACCGCGCGGCGGAAAAGATAGGCGCGCTCGCCGAGCGCATTCGCAACCTCGGCCGGCACGAGCGCAAAATCCGGCTGGCGCGCGAGAAATGCGCGCACCTGATCGCCGTTCTCCTCCGCGAGTACCGAGCAGGTGACGTAGGCAATGCGACCGCCGGGCTTGACGAGCGCTGCCGCCCGGTCGAGCACGTCAACCTGTTCCTCAAGTCGCAGCTCGAGCGCCCCGGGACGCACCCGCCACTTGGCGTCGGGATTGCGGCGCCAAGTGCCGACACCGGTGCAAGGCGCGTCGATGAGCACGAGATCGGCGCGGTTTTCGAGATCGGTAAGCAAATTTTCCCGCCCACGCGGCGTTCGGACCTGCACGTTGTGCACCCCTGCGCGCTCGAGCCGCTCGTGGATCGGGGCAAGCCG
>JBKOXY010000422.1:0-5727 GCA_046725125.1 Pseudomonadota bacterium
AATTGATTCAGCCAAACGGCTTCGCGTGAACAGTTGTCGTTTGCGGCAATCGCGTGAGCCGGTTGGCCGCATCATTCCTTCCGCCGCGCGTTGACGGCGAGCGTCAGCAGCGCGCGCTGCGCGATCAGCTCGGCCATCGCGGACTGCCGGCGCGCTTCGAGCGCGGCCTCGGCGAGCTCCGCCATCGCGCGTTCGAGGCGCGCCGACGTCCACGTCTTGAGCGCGGCTTCGATCACTCCCTTGCGGCTGAAATGAACGAACGGCTGGATGCCTTGCGCCGCGTCGCTGACCGAGCCGCCCGCCTCGACGGCAAGCCGCGCCTTGTGCAACTGCGCGACCTGCCGCAGCGCAGCCGAGACGATCGCGCCCGGCGCCGTGCCGGCGGTGCGCGCCTTGCCGAATTGGACTTCGAGCTCGCCGGTGCGCCCGGCGAAGGCGGCATCGATCAAGCCGTCGAGCGCGAGCGTCGAGGCGTCGGCGACCGCCGCCATGACATCTTCGAGCTCCACGCGCGCCTTTCCGCGCGCGAACAGCGCGAGCTTGCGAATTTCGTGGCGGGACGCGAGCCGGTCGCCGCCGAGCAACGGAACGAGGGCAGCGCGCGCCTGCGGTGAGATGACAAGGCCCGCATCGCGCATCTCGTCATCGATGAGGCGAACCAAATCCTTTTCCGAGTCGACGTAGCAAGGAAGCGCGACGGCATTCCTGGCGCGCTCGCAGATGACCCGCAGCGGCGCGTTGCGTTTGAGATCGCCGGCCTCGATCACGACTCGGCAGTCCGGCGCGGGCGCCGCAACGAGCGCCTCGACCGCGGGAGCAAAGTTGCGTGCACCGGCTTTCACCCAGACCGCGCGGCGGCCCCCAAACAGCGGAATGGTGTTGGCCTCCTCGACGAGGCGGGTGGGTTCGCCGGCGAGATCGTCGCCGTCGAGCCGGGCGAGTTGAAAGGGATCCTTCGGGTCGTCAACCGACATGCGCACGAGCGCTTCTGCGCGCTCGCGCGCCAGGCCGGCGTCGGGGCCGAAGACGAGCACGATCGGCCGATGCGGACGCGCGAGGAACTTGTCGATGTCGAAGCCTTTCAGTGCGACCATGAGATCTCCGTCACCACAAGGTCGTCACCGAAAAGTCGTCATGCCCGCGCCGGCGGGCATCAGCATCCGTCGGCGGCGCCATGGAGCAGAGCGCGGACCAAACCCGGTTGCGGTGGTTGCCGGCGGACGATGACGATGAGAGGTGTCTCACGTGCCGGCAATGAAATAGGACGCAAGCCGCGACCTGATATTGTCGGCGACGACTTTCGCCGCGCGCAGCTCTGCGTCACGCAATCCGCGCACGCGCGCGTACCGTTGCTCCTGGCCGGGGATGTCATAAGAGACGCGAGCAAAGGTCGTGCCGGTCACCACGATTTTGCCGGTTGCGATTTCGGTCAAGGTATAGGTCGCATTGATGCCGAAGTTCTCGACATCCGGCCGCGAGGTATTGACATCGACGATGATCGATGCCCGCGAGGAGGCCATCGCGATCTTCAGCCGATGGGTGGGTGGGGCCGCGTAGCCGCCGCCGGTGAAGTCGTAAAGCAGCGCGTTGCGAATCTCGACCGCGATCCGCGCCTCGTCGGTTCCCTTCGGGGCCGTGATCTGGACGACATCGACGGCGCTGAGCTGGTCGCGCAAGACCGGCCCGCCGGTCGGGGACTGCTCGCCATAGAGCGGCTGGAAGCAGCCGCCGGCGAGCGCGGCGATTGCCAACGCGGCGGCGGCCCGCATTATTCTTCGGTGCGCCACGATTCGTCCATGCGCCAAGACGGTCGGCGCAGGCGCGGCTCCCGGGTGCCCCGCGCCCCCACGGGCGGAGAACCCGGACCGATCCGTGCGTTTGTCATGCCACCACATTCACGATCCTTTGCGGCACCACGATCACTTTCTTCGGCGGCCTGCCATCAAGCGCCCGTTTTACCGCATCGAGGGCCAAAACGGCAGTCTCGATCTCGGCATTGGCAGCATTTCGGGCGACTGTGACATCTCCGCGCTTCTTACCATTGATTTGGACCGGAAGTGTGATCGTGTTCTCGACCAAAAGGTCCGCTTCAAGGCGGGGCCAAGGCTCTGATGCGACAAGCGTTTTATGGCCGAGCGCGGCCCAGCACTCCTCCGCCAGGTGCGGCATCATGGGGTGGAACAGCCGCACCAGGATGTCGGCCGCTTCCCGTACCGCCCACCGATAGTCGGCCATTGGCTCAGTCTCGAGGCTGGCGAGCGAGGCCTGGAAGGCGTTGGCAAACTCATAAATGTGGGCGACGCAGACGTTGAAACGTAGCCGTTCGATGTCCTCGGAGACGCGCGCGAGCGCGCGGTGGGCAGCCTTGCGCAAGACGAGCGCTGGCTCGCTGAAGCGGGGCGGGCGCGGCAGGTCGGCGGGTGCCGCCGCCTGCGCGGCTTCGCGCACGAGGCGCCAGAGTCGCTGCACGAAGCGCCAGGCGCCCTGCACGCCCTCCTCGGTCCAGATCACGTCGCGCTCCGGGGGCGAATCGGAGAGCATGAACCAGCGCGCGGTGTCGGCGCCGTAGCTGGCGATGATGTCGTCGGGGTCGACGGTGTTGCGCCTCGACTTCGACATCTTCTCGATTGGTCCGATCGCGACCGGTTCGCCGGTTGCGAGCAGCGTGGCGCGCCGCTCTTCGCCGGTGCCTTCGACCTTCACCTCGGCGGGCATGACCCATTCGCCGTTCGTCGCCTGATAGGTCTCGTGCACGACCATGCCCTGGGTGAACAGGCCCGCGAACGGCTCGTCGAGATCGATGTGCTTGGTCGCGCGCATCGCGCGGGTGAAGAAGCGACTGTAGAGCAGGTGCAGGATCGCATGCTCGATGCCGCCGATGTACTGATCGACCGGCATCATCCGGTCGGCGACCGCAAGGTTGGTGGGTTTCGTCGTCCAGGGATCGGTGAAGCGGATGAAGTACCAGGACGAGTCGACGAAGGTGTCCATGGTATCGGTCTCGCGCCGCGCCGGTCCGCCGCATGTCGGGCATGCGACGTTCTTCCAGGTGGGATGGCGCTCGAGCGGATTACCTGGACGGTCGAAGTCGACGTCGTCCGGCAGCGTCACCGGCAGGTCGCCGTCCGGCACCGGCACGATGCCGCAGCGCTCGCAGTGAATGACCGGGATCGGGCAGCCCCAGTAGCGCTGGCGCGAAATGCCCCAGTCGCGCAGGCGAAAATTGACCTGGCGCGTGCCGACCGGACGATTGCCACGCGATTCGTGCTCGAGCCGGCGCGCCACCTCCTCCTTCGCCTCCTCGACGGTGATGCCATCGAGGAAGCGCGAATTGATCATGCGCCCGGCGCCGTCATAGGCGGTGTCGGTGATGACGAAGGTGCTCGCGTCCTGCCCCGACGGGCACACCACCGGGATATTGCCAAGCCCGTACTTGTTGACGAAGTCGAGGTCGCGCTGATCGTGTGCCGGGCAGCCGAAGATCGCGCCGGTGCCGTAGTCCATCACGACGAAATTGGCGACGTAGACCGGAAGCCTCCAGGTCGGATCGAAGGGATGGAGCGCCTTCATCCCGGTGTCGAAACCCATTTTCTCGGCGGTGTCGATCAACTCCTGCGCGGTGCCGTGGCGTCTGCATTCGGCGATGAATGCGGCAAGCGCGGGGTTCTTGGCCGCGGCGGCCGCCGCCAGCGGATGATCGGGCGAGAGCGCCATGAACTTGGCGCCGAACAACGTGTCGTGGCGGGTGGTGAAGACCTCGAGCTCGTCTTCCGCGTTCGGCGTCGTTGCGGGATCGAGCGCAAAGCGGATGAGCAGCCCCTCCGAGCGGCCGATCCAATTGCGCTGCATGAGGCGCACTTTCTCGGGCCAGCGGTCGAGGTGATCGAGCGCATGCAGCAAATCCTCGGAAAATTTGGTGATGGCGAAGTACCACTGCGGCATTTCGCGCTGTTCGACAAGCGCGCCCGAACGCCAGCCGCGCCCGTCGATCACCTGTTCGTTCGCGAGCACGGTGCGGTCGACCGGATCCCAGTTCACCTTGCCGAGCTTGCGCTCCACTAGACCCGCGCGCAGGAAGTCGAGAAACATCTTCTGCTGGTGCTTGTAGTAGGCGGGATCGCAGGTCGCGATCTCGCGCGCCCAGTCGAGCGAGAGCCCCATCGACTTGAGCTGCGCCTTCATGGCGGCGATGTTCTCGTAGGTCCACGCCTTGGGATGGACGTTGCGCTCCATGGCGGCGTTCTCCGCCGGCATGCCGAAGGCGTCCCAGCCCATGGGATGGAGCACATTGAGACCCATGGCGCGTTTGAAGCGCGCGACCACGTCGCCCATGGTGTAGTTGCGTACGTGCCCCATATGGATGCGCCCCGACGGATAGGGGAACATCTCCAGCACGTAGTATTTCTGGCGCGGGTCGTCGTTGCGGGTGGCGAAGATGCCCCGCTCGTCCCATACCTTTTGCCAGCGGGCCTCGGCCTCGCGGGCATTGTAGCGTTCGCTCGTCATCGGGTCCGCTGCCGCAATTCCTCGTGTCTTGGGGCGCCAAGACTTGGGGCGCCAAAACTAAGACGCAAAAATACGCGTTGCATGCTAATAAATCGTGCGTCCCGGTCGGTTTTTCGAGCGGCACTTGGACATGAAAGCGCCGACGCGGTCAACGGTTCCGGGCCTCCGCCGTGCAAGGTGCGCGGTGGCGGATCGCAGAGGACGCTGCGGATTTCGGGTGGCGCGCCTATCTTTGATTTGAGAGCAAGGAGCGGAGTGCTTGCGATCCTGCGATCCATAAATTGCCCCGCAGGAGGCGGAACCATCCGTCGGAACCTCAGGGAGCAAGATCATGTCTTTGATGATGCGAGTCGACGAGACGTCGCGGAAACCGCCGCTGCTTGACGACGACGCGTGCTGGAAGGCGCTCAAGCGGCGCGACCGCGCGGCCGACGGCACCTTCGTCTATTCGGTGCGCACGACCGGCATCTATTGCCGGCCGTCATGCGCGGCGCGGCTGCCGCGGCGCGAGAACGTGACCTTCCACGAGACCTGCGCCGACGCCGAGCGGGCAGGATTTCGGCCGTGCAAACGCTGCCGGCCGAACGAGCCCGCGCTCGCCGAGGCGCACGCCGCAGCGGTCGCGCGCGCGTGCCGGATGATCGAAGAAGCCGAGGAGGCGCCGAGCCTCGATGCGCTGGCGCACTCCGCAGGCATGAGCCGCTTCCACTTCCACCGCGTGTTCAAGGCGGTGACCGGGGTGACGCCGAAGGCCTATGCCGCCGGCCATCGCGGCAAGCGCGTGCGCGAGGAACTGGCCGCCAGCAACACCGTCACCGAGGCGATCTATGGCGCGGGCTTCAACTCCAACGGCCGCTTCTACGCCGCCGCCTCCGACCTGCTCGGCATGACGCCGACGCAATTCCGCGCCGGCGGCAGCGGTAACGTCATCCGCTTTGCGGTTGGCCAATGCTCGCTCGGTGCGATCCTGGTCGCGGCGACGGACAAAGGTGTGTGCGCCATCGAATTCGACGACGATCCCGACGCGTTGGTGCGCAGCCTGCAGGACCGCTTTCCAAACGCGCGCCTCGTCGGCGGCGACGAGAGGTTCGAACAACTCGTGGCCAAGGTCGTGGGCTTCATCGAGGCGCCGGCCCAGGGGCTCGACCTGCCGCTCGACATCCGCGGCACCGCGTTCCAGCAGCGGGTGTGGACTGCGATTCGCGATATCCCTGCGGGCTC
>JBKOXY010000430.1:0-7048 GCA_046725125.1 Pseudomonadota bacterium
GATTTGAACCCCCACGACTTTCGTCACGGGAACCTAAATCCCGCGCGTCTACCAGTTCCGCCACGCCCGCGTCGGCGACAGCCGACTTGCGCTGCGGCCGGGCGGCGCGGCTTATATCATGGCCAAAGCACGCGGCGCACGCCAAAAATAGGCGCCGGCGCGAGCCTTCTCAACTGCGGATTTTCGGGAGCCGAGGTCCTACGGCGGCTCCTGCCGCCTCCGCGTCGACATGCTATGACCTGGATGCGCCGCCCGCCACGCGTCCGCCCCAGATGGCCGCCGGCAGCAACCTGAATTGATCCAGGTCCCAGATGCGGCTCACGCAACCGATAACGCGTCGATGTCTCCTCGCCGAAGCGAGCGTTGCGGCGACATGCTTTGGCTGGCCGGGACACTCGTGGGCGGAAACCGCGTCGGATGGCTTCCGGGTCATCCGCGCGCGTCCGCTTGGTCCTGGCAGCGTGCCGCAATCTCCGACCTTCGTCTCGAGCTATGACGGGACGGTGCCAGGTCCGACGCTGAGGATCACGCGCGGCGAAGACCTATGCGTGCGCGTCGTCAACGACCTCGCCGAGCCGACCAGCGTGCAATGGCACGGCGTCCGGCTGCCCAACGCCATGGACGGCGTGCCGGGGCTCACTCAAGCGCCCATCGCGCCCGGGACCAGCTTCGACTACCGCTTTCGCCCGCCCGACGCGGGCACGTTCTGGTACCACGCGCATATCGGCGCACAGGTCGATCGAGGTCTCTACGCGGCACTGATCGTCGAGGAAGCTCAGCCCGTCGACGTCGATCGCGGCATCGTGCTCATGTTCGCGGTACCCCCCGGGGCGGGCGGCTCGCCGGCGCCGGTGCTCGTCAACGGATCGCTGCGTCCCGATGTCCCAGTGCGGAGCGGCGAACGGTTGCGCCTGCGGTTGATCAACGCCACCACCGCGCGGGGTCTTTCTCTCAAGCTCGAGGGCCATGCTCCGTGGGTCATGGCGATCGACGGCCAGCCGACAGAACCGCTTCTCGCACGCGACGGCCGCGTGGGGCTCGGACCAGGCAGTCGTGTGGATCTCTTCATCGACGCCACGCGCGAGGGCGGAACGGTCGCGCCCCTGGTCGAAGGCGTCCGGGATGAGCAGCCGGTCGCGCGGCTCGTCTACCAGCGCGGCGGCGAGGCGCGCGCCGCGCGCCGATCGGCACCGCTCCCGCTCCCGCCTAATCCGCTGCCAGCGGGCATCGACCTCAAGAATTCGCTCAAGGCCGAACTCAAACTCGGGAACGCCAGGCCGCTCGACCTTACGGGAACGCCGCTATTCAGCGTCCGACGCAGCCGCGCCGTGACCTTGGGCCTGCACAACCCGAGCGGCCAGTTGCAACACGCTGCTCGTTGGCGCCGCGATCGAACGCGTTGCCTTCGTCGCCGACAATCCCGGCAAGTGGCTGCTCGAGGGCCGAGCGCTGGAGCGCCCGGACACAGAAACGGCCGCTTGGTTCGTGGTGGACTAGCTCGCTCCTGTTGCACCTTGCTTGGAAACCGTTCCCGCCCGGCGTTGCGCGGGCAGCCCACGGATCAGGCCGCCTGAGCCCTCGTCACCGTCCGGCAGCGAGTTGACCGAACAGTCGCCGGTAGATCCCGGGCATGACCTCGGGCAGGTCCTCCGCGATCAGCCCCGGACCGGCCGCGCTCCCCGCTTCGCCATGCAGCCAGACCGCCGCCGCCGCTGCCTCGAATCCCGGCATGCCTTGCGCTAGGCAGCCGGCCGCGATGCCGGCAAGCACGTCGCCCGAGCCGGCGGTGGCGAGCCAAGGCGGCGCATTGTCGGCAATCGCGGCGCGCCCGTCCGGGGCTGCAACAACTGTGTCCGGCCCCTTGAGGAGGACCACCGCTCCGGTCGTCTGCGCCGCCCACCGAGCCCTTTCAAGCTTCGAGGGAGCTTCGTCTCCCAATATCTTGAATAAACGACTGAACTCCCCTTCATGGGGCGTCATTAGCCTAGCCTTGCCTCGCGTTCTAATGGCGGCGCATAGGGCCTGCAGCTCATCAGCAAAGCTCGTGAGCGCATCGGCATCGAGCACCACCGCGCGCTCACCTTTGAGCGCCGCGAGAACCAAGTCCCGCATGGGCTGCCCCACACCACCGCCTGGGCCCAGCAGCACGACGTTGCGGCGGGGATCGTCGAGGAAGCTCGTAAGTTCATCGGCGCCATCGACCGGCCGCACCATGACGGCGAGGCTTGCCGCCGCATTGACCGCGAGCGCTTCGCGCGGCGAGGCGATGGTGACGAGCCCCGCGCCTGCCCGCAACGCGCCGCGCGCGGCGAGCCGCGCCGCGCCGGTCGAGGACACCCCGCCGGACACCACAACCGCGTGGCCGCGGGCATATTTGTGCCCGTCGACACGCGGCAGCGGAAAGCTTTTGGCCCAAAGGTTCGGCGCATTGATCGCGATGCGCGGTTTGATCTGATCGAGCACGCTCGCGGCAATTCCGATGTCGGCGATGCGAACATTTCCGCAGTGGAGCCGGCCGGGCAGCAGCACATGGCCGATCTTGCGACGAAAGAACGTCACCGTTTCCGTGGCGTTTACTGCGAGGCCCATCACCGCGCCGGTCGTGCCATTGATCCCGCTCGGCAGATCAACCGCATAGACGCAGGGCGCCGCGTTCATAGCCTCGATCATGGCGCGCGCAACACCCTCGATCGGCCGATCCAGGCCAGCGCCGAACACGGCATCGATGACAATGTCGGCGGGCATCAACGCCGCCGGCGCGGCCGCCGCTGTCGGACCCTGCCAGCGCTGCGCAGCCAGGGCCGCATCATCCTTGAGCCGGTTAGGGTCGCCGACCAGAAGGACCCGCACCCGGTACCCGCGCTCGGCCAGGAAGCGGGCGGCGACAAAACCATCGCCCCCGTTATTGCCAGGCCCCGCAACCACGGCGACGCCCAGCCCCGGGGGATGGCGCGCGGTGACGGCATCGGCAACGGAGCGACCGGCGTTTTCCATCAGTGCGATGCCGGCAACCCCGCCCGCGATCGTGCGGCGGTCGGCCTCTGCCATTTCGGCGGTGGTGAGCAATTCGATCATCGCCGCCGCAGACTAATGCTGTGCCGAAGCGCGCGCGACCCTGCGTTATTTCTTTCGCTTACAGCGCAGGATACACCACAATGATCACAAAATAGGCAAATTGCTCAAAGTCTAATCCAGTGTCCGTTGGCGCCGACCGGAGCGCGTCTGTCCGTCACCGTTAAATAACTGATTGGCAGTCGCTTTTTTCTCTCGTGGGGGCTTGGCACGGACCCTGCTAACCGTGAGCGCGGCCAAGCCGGCGCTGCGCCGCTGGCAGGCCGCGGGGAAGGAAACGCGATGAAGAAGATCGAGGCGGTGATCAAACCCTTCAAACTCGACGAAGTGAAGGAAGCGCTGCAAGAGGTTGGACTGCAAGGCATCACCGTCACCGAAGCCAGGGGCTTCGGACGGCAGAAAGGACATACCGAACTCTATCGCGGGGCCGAATACGTCGTCGATTTTCTCCCCAAGGTGAAGATCGAGATTGTACTTGGCGACGACATGGTCGAGAAAGCGATCGAGGCGATCCGTCGCGCCGCCCAAACCGGGCGGATCGGCGACGGCAAGATCTTCGTCTCTAATATCGAAGAAGCCATTCGGATCAGAACCGGGGAATCCGGATTGGACGCCATCTGAACCGCTGGCTTCGACAACCTCGCGGCCACACGAAAGGGGTATCCGTTCAATGACGACCGCCAAAGACGCTTTGAAAATGATCAAGGACAACGACGTGAAATACGTCGACTTCCGTTTCACCGATCCACGCGGCAAGTGGCAACACGTCACCACCGATATCTCGACGATCGACGAGGATACGTTCAGCGAGGGCATCATGTTCGACGGCTCCTCGATCGCCGGCTGGAAGGCGATCCACGAGTCCGACATGCAGCTCATGCCCGATCCGGAAAGCGCCTGCATCGATCCGTTCTACGCCGAGACGACGATGGTCCTGGTCTGCGACACGCTCGAGCCGTTGACGGGCGAGCCCTATAACCGCGACCCGCGCTCGATCGCCAGAAAGGCCGAGGGTTTGGTCAAGTCCATGGGCGTGGGCGACACCGTCTTCTTCGGACCGGAGGCCGAGTTCTTCATCTTCGACGACGTCAAATACTCCGCGCAGCCGTACAACACCGGCTTCAAGCTCGATTCAGTGGAATTTCCGGTCAACTCCGACACCGATTACGAGGGCGGCAATCTCGGTCACCACATCGGGTTCAAGAAGGGCTACTTCCCGGTGCCGCCGCTGGACACGGCGCAGGACATGCGTTCGGAAATGCTCGGCGCCATGGCGCGCATGGGCTGCAAGGTCGAAAAGCATCACCACGAGGTCGGCTCGGCTCAGCATGAGCTGGGGTTCCAGTTCGCCCCCATGGTGCGCATGGCCGATCAGATGCAGATCTACAAGTACTGCGTGCAGCAGGTCGCGCAGATCTACGGCAAGACCGCGACCTTCATGCCCAAGCCCGTGTACGGCGACAACGGCTCCGGCATGCACTGCCATCAATCGATCTGGAAGGAGGGCAAGCCCACCTTCGCCGGCAACAAATATGCCGACCTCTCGGATACCGCGCTCCAATACATTGGCGGCATCCTCAAGCACGCGCGCACGATCAACGCGTTCACCAACCCCACCACCAATTCCTATAAGCGGCTGGTGCCGGGTTTCGAGGCGCCGGTCTTGCTCGCTTACTCGGTGCGCAACCGCTCGGCCGGCTGCCGCATCCCGCTTGCCTCCTCGCCCAAAGGCAAGCGCGTCGAGGTGCGCTATCCGGATCCGCTTGCCAACCCCTACCTCGCCTTTGCCGCCATGCTGATGGCGGGTCTCGACGGCATCAAGAATAAGCTCGATCCCGGCCCCGCCATCGACAAGGATCTCTACGACCTGCCGCCGGCGGAGCTCAAGCAAATTCCCACCGTGTGCGGCTCGCTGCGCGAGGCGCTCGGCTATCTCGACAAGGATCGCGCCTTCCTCAAGGCGGGCGGGGTGTTCGAGGATGACTTCATCGACACGTACATAGATCTCAAGATGCAGGAGATCATCCGCTTCGAGCACACCCCGCATCCGGTCGAGTTCGAAATGTACTATTCAGCGTAGCGTCCTCCCAACATCGCATTGCGATGCACCTCAACGGGCGCCCGCGGGCGCCCTTTCTTTGTTCCGGGTGCCGTGAGGGGAAACGATGATCACGTCCCAATCGCGCCGGAGAGCGGGACGAACAGATCTTCGATCGGAATCGGCCGGGCGATGAAGTGCTGTTCGACCATGTACGCGACCAGCGCCTGCAAGGTCGCCCGATTGGCCTCAATGCCATAGGGAAAGGCATCGCCCCCGAAGACGTCGTCGATCTCCTTCACATCGTCGATCAGCCACGGCAGCATGGCGCTGAGCGACCCGGCGTAGCGCATTCGGCTGCGGGCGCGGCGCTTCGACTCGACGAATGCGTTGTAGAGGCTCCCCGCGATCCAGCGCTGCCGCTCGTAGAGATCGCGGCGCACGGCGATGAGATGCATGATCGGAAAGATCTTGGTCCGTTGGTAGAGTTGGCGCTCGAGCAGGCGGTAGTCGGGGAACAGGCGGGCGACATCGGGGTGGCGCCCGAGCTCGTCGGGCTTGCGCGATCCTATCAGCGCGTCGATCGCGCCGCGCGCGAGCAGCGTTCCGAGCGGCTCAGCGCTGGTGTTTTGCTCGATTTGAACAGGCCGCAGCAGCGCCGGCGCGTGCGGGCTGCCGTGTGCGCCCGGTTTCTCCACCGCGCCCTCCACCCATCGGATGGTTGCGAGATCCACGTTGAATTCATGCATGAGATGCCCGCGCGCCCAGATCGCCGCGGTCTGGGTATAGAGCGGCAGTCCGATGCGCTTGCCTTCGAGATCCTTCGGCGTGCGGATGCCGCGCCGGGTATTGATGAAGATGTAGCCGTGTCGAAAGACGCGCGAGGGAAACACCGGCAGCGCGACGAATGGACAACCGCCGCGGCCCATCAGGCTGATGAATTCGGACGCCGACAGCTCCGCCACGTCGAATTCTTGCCCGCCCACCATGCGGTCGAAAATCTCGCGTCCCGATTTCAACGTGATGCAGTTGAGGGTCAGCCCCGCGGGGACCACGTCCTCCTCGCGGATCGCGTCCATCCGATCGTAACGGCAGCAGGCAAAGGTCAGGGCAAGACGCGACATGGCTCGCGAGGCTTGGCGGCGGTCACGTGCGCTCGCCGCTTCTGCGCGGCGAATGACGCCGATTGGACCGGAAGCTAGCGCTTGGAGAACTGGAACGAGCGCCGCGCTTTGGCCCTGCCGTATTTCTTGCGCTCGACCACGCGCGGGTCGCGGGTGAGGAAGCCGCCACGCTTCAATGCGCCGCGCAGATCGGGCTCATAGTTCATCAGCGCCTTGGACAGGCCGTGGCGCACGGCGCCAGCCTGGCCGGACAAGCCGCCGCCCGAAACGGTGCAGGTGACGTCGAACTGGCCGCTGCGGTTGGTCGCCACCAGCGGCTGCTGGATCAGCATGCGCAGCACCGGCCGCGCAAAATAAATCTCGATCTCGCGGGTATTGATGACGATCTTGCCGGCGCCGGGCTTGACCCAAACCCGCGCCACCGCATCCTTGCGCTTGCCGGTGGCATAGGCCCGTCCCTGCTTGTCGAGCTTTTGGACGTATTTCGGAGTTTCGGGCGCGGCAGCCGGCTTGAGCGCCGACAGTTGATCGAGCGACTGCATGGTTTCGGCCATGGTCACACGCTCCTCGTGTTCTTGCGGTTCAAGGCGGCAACGTCGAGCGTTTCGGGGTTCTGCGCCGCGTGCGGATGTGCGGGGCCAGCATAGACGCGCAGATTGCCGAGCTGCACGCGCCCAAGCGGTCCGCGCGGTAGCATGCGTTCGACCGCTTTCTCCACGACCCGCTGCGGAAATTTGCCCTCCAGGATCGAGCGCGCGGTGCGCTCCTTGATGCCGCCGATATGGCCGGTGTGATGGCGATAGATCTTGTTCTC
>JBKOXY010000392.1:0-8094 GCA_046725125.1 Pseudomonadota bacterium
CGGACCGTGCGGGCTGTTCGCGGTGTTCGAGCTTGGTCTGCTCGACATGAAGGCGCACGTGATCGACATCCTCGACAAGATCGGCGGTCAGTGCGCGGAGCTCTATCCGGAGAAGCCGATCTACGACATTCCGGGCGTGCCCTACGTCACCGGGCAAGGTCTCTGCGACGCCCTGCTGGCGCAGATCAAACCGTTCGGGGCGACGTTTCACCTTCAGGAGATGGTGCGGACGATCGAGAAGGTCGGCGATCCGCTGTTCCGCGTGAAGACCGATCGCGGCCAGGTATTCGAAGTCAAGGTCATCGTGATCGCGGCAGGAGGCGGCTCGTTCCAGCCCAAACGGCCGCCGATCCCGGGCATCGAGGCCTATGAGGGCGCCTCCGTTTTCTATTCCATCCGGCAGATGGAAGCGCTGCGCGACAAGCGCGTCGTGATCGCGGGCGGCGGCGATTCCGCGCTCGATTGGACGCTGAACCTCGCGCCGGTTGCGAGTCACCTCACGCTCGTGCACCGGCGCAGCGAGTTCCGCGCCGCGCCCGATAGCGTCAACAAGATGATGACACTCGTCGGCGACGGCAAAATCGATTTCGTGCTGGGTCAGATCTCGGCGCTGGAAGGGGAGGGCGGACGGATCGCCAAGGCGATCGTGAAGCGCAACGATGGGTCGAATTTCGAGATCGCCTGCGACGCCCTGCTGCCGTTCTTCGGACTGACCATGAAGCTCGGTCCGGTCGCCGATTGGGGCATGGAGATGAAAGACGGCGAATACATCGTGGTCGATACCGCGGCGTTCGAATCGAGCGTGCCGGGCATTTTCGCGATCGGCGACATCAATTGGTATCCGGGCAAGCTCAAGCTCATCTTGTCGGGCTTCCACGAGGGCGCGCTGATGGCGCAAAAGGCGTACCACTACGTCTATCCGGGCAAGCGGCTCGTGTTCCAGTACACGACCTCCTCCACCAGCCTGCAGAAGAAGCTCGGCGTCGCTTAATAATCTCGCCAAGCCGATGCGATGGACGCAGCGTAGGGTGGGCAAACGCGCCCGGTACAATGCCAACCCCAAGGAGTGCTCGCCCGCGGCGCGGTGCCCACGCGTCTACGGATAACGCATGCCGCGCTGAAAACGCGTGGGCACGGCGCGCATGCAAACGACCGAGATTGACGCGCACTCACGGACTTGCGCGCCTTTGCCCACCCTACGCTTAGCGGCCGGACGGCGGCAGCTGCGGCGGAAACAGAGTTGGCAGCGGCGCCAACGGCTCGCTGCGCACGAGTGTGTCCGGCGCGCTCAGGCCCAGCACCTGGCGCGCGATCGGCAGCGCCGCATCCGCCATGGCGGCGTGACCTTCGGCGGTGGGATGAACGGCGCCACCGTAGACCGCCGCGAACACCCCCCAGATGGCATCGTGCAGGTCGCTCGGCTGCAGCACCGCGGGCAATCCTTCCGGGTAGGTGAGCGCGGTGAAGTAGCTGTCGTTTGCCGTGCGAATCCAACGCGCGCGCGACGCATACGGACGGAATTCGCTCGCCGGATAGCCGCAGGTCATCGGATCCGTCGCGCCCTTGGTCAGACTGCTCTCGAAGGTCTCGCCTTTGCCCGAAAAGCATTCGCGATCGAAAACGGGATCGTCGTCGGCGCGTGCGCACGCGCCGTGCGAGGCAAAAGCCAGCTGGTGAGCATCCACAAAAGTCATGCGCTCGGTCGACGGGTCGCGGCAGCTCCTGCCGTCTTCGCAGCGCGCCAGCGCCTTGATCCCGGGCAGAAATTTTTGCGACACGAAGTTCACGGCTTGACGTAACCGCTCGCCGTCGACGCCGAAGGCCGGATGCACGTCGAAGCCGTCGCGTCCGCCGGGGCAGGGCGTGTTGGGGCCGGCAAGTGCGGGGTTGCCGTAGCTCACATAGACGACGCGCGACAGATTTCCGCCGACGAGCGGCTTGAGCGCGGCGCGCGCCCTGGCGAAATTGCCGGGTAACTCGCGATCGAGCACCTTTTGCGCATCCTCGACCGAGGCAATGATGCCGCCGCGATAGAGCAAGCTGCGTTCCGCTCCGGCTTGGATCATGACATTGGCGATGAGCCCCGAGAAAAAGATGTCGTTGGCCCCGATGGTGAGCAGCGCCAGATCGAGGCTGCGGTCGGCTTGGTGGCGGCGCGCCGCCGCTAGGAGCTCGGTCAATTCGGCGATCTGGGCGCGCACCGTCCCCGAGCAGGGCGTGGCGGTGCCCGGGCTCGGGCACTCGCGCGCCCGTTGGTTGTTGAGGAAACCGACATTGATGGTGGCGCCCGAGCAGCCGAGCGGAAGGAACGTGACGGCGAGATGCGGGTTCTCGATGGCGAGTGCCAGCGCGGTGCGCATCTGATAGCTGTAGAGCGAGCGGTGACAGGGGCCGCTGAGCCAGCGCGCGCTTTGCTGCGCCCACTCGCCGGCCCGCGTGTCGTCGTTCGCCATCGTGGCGCAGGATTTGTTGCCGCTGAAGCCCGCCCGCCCCGGCCGGTAATATTCACCGCCGCCGAAGCGCTTGAAGCAAAAGCCCTGGTCGGACAGCCGCACCGCCCGGTCGGGATTGCCTTCGCCCGCCGCGATCGAATCTCCCATGCCGGCGATGAGCGCATCGCGCACAACGATCTCGCTGACCAACCGCAGCGCCGTGCCGTCCGACAAAACGATGTCGACGCTGGCGACGGTCGGCCGGTTGCTGACGAGACGAGCCTTCACCTCTTCATCGCAGGCACCGGTCACTTGCCGCGGGTGGCCGTCGCCGTCGTCGAAGCTCCAGGCGCAACCTTCATTGGCCGGCAAGGTTCCGGCAAGCATCACGCCCACGCGGTGGTCGCGCGGCGCCAGATAGCTCTCGCGTTCCCCGTCGCGATCGCAGAATTCCAAGAGCCTGCCCGCGCGGTCGACGCACAGCCGTTCGACCGTGTCGCGCGCCCAGCCGCGGCCGTCGCTCTCGCTTGCCAGGCGCCGCTCGGCCGCGAGCACGCCACCGCTGTGCGCCGCGGCAACGTGACGCTGAAAGTCGGCCTCGTTGCGGAACAGGCGGAATCGGTTCTTGACTTCCCACTCGATGTGCGGTGCGGCGCCGGCTGCGGGCTGCGCGTGGACAGCGTGTCCGCCCCAGGTCGAGAACACAAGGAGGAAGCCGACGACAAAGAGAGAGCGCATGGCATCTGCCGCGATCGACTACGGCCCATGATTAGCATGGCGGATGCGGCGGAAATGTGAGGTCCGGGCGGTTCCGGGCGTGGCAGCTAACCCCCTATCGTTTCAGCAGTTTCGACCATCCGCCGCGGCTCGGCGCGCGCCTCGTCGATGGGGCGACGGACGGCCCCAGGCTGGTCGGCATGGGGGAGCGGTCCCAAGTCTTTCGCGCCGGGACATATCGGCTGCCCGCGCCAATGCGGGCGCGCGAGCAAACGCTTCAGCGCCGAGCTGAGGATCTCCCGGTCCCTGGCTTCAGCAGAGTCCCAAAGCGCCTGGCCGCGAACAGCCCGCCCCAATGCTGCGGCATCGGCTGACGCCGTTGCGAGTGGGGCGGCGCCCACCGCCGCGGCCGCCGAACTTCTCGACCGCGCAAGCTTTCATGGGTACAATTTTTTGCAATTGTTCGCCAGCGAGCAAGCCGGGAGGATGACTATGAATCGAACACGCGTGGGTTTTGGCTGCGCCGTCGCGCTGCTGCTCGGCGTCTCATCCGCGAGCGCGCAAGGCACCGTCAAGATCGGGCTGATCAACGTTCTCTCCGGCCAATTCGCCGACGCCGGCATCCAGCTCGACAACGGCGTCAAGACCTACATGAAACAGCACGGCGACACCGTCGCCGGCAAGAAGATCGAGATCATCCGTAGGGACGTCGGTGGCCCGGCGCCCGACGTCGCGAAACGGTTTGCGCAGGAACTGGTCGTGCGCGACGGCGTCGACATCCTGGCCGGGTTCTTGCTCACCCCGAACGCGCTTGCCGCCGCCGACGTCTCGGCGCAGGCGAAGAAGTTCATGGTGGTCATGAACGCCGCCACCTCGATCATCATCACGAAGTCGCCGTACATGATTCGCACGTCGGTGACCCTGCCGCAGGTGATGGAGACATTCGGCACTTGGGCGGCCAAGAGCGGGCTCAAGAAATGCTACACGATGGTGACCGATTACGGTCCGGGACACGATTCCGAGGCGGCATTTCAGCGCGCGTTCAAGGAGGCGGGCGGCGAGATCGTCGGCTCGGTGCGTTTCCCGGTCGCGAACCCGGATTTCTCGGCCTTCGTCCAGCGCGCCAAGGACATGAATCCGGAGTGCATCTACATCTTCATACCCGGTGGGGCTCAACCGGCCGCGTTGGGCAAGGCTTTTGCCGAGCGCGGTATCGATTTCAGCAAAACCAAGGTCCTTGGATCGGGCGAGACCACGGCGGAGCAGGCGCTGAAGGTGATGGGAGACGCCGGTCTCGGCATCATCTCCGCGTGGCATTACGACTACAAGAGCGACGCTCCGCTCAACGTCGAGTTCGTCAAGGTGTTCAACGAAATGCACGGCCGCAACCCCGACTTCTTCTCGATCGGCGGCTATGACGGCATGCACGCCATTTATGAAGCACTGAAGAAGACGGGCGGCAACACCGACGGCGATGCCTTGATCGCGGCGGCCAAGGGGCTGAAGTGGCAGAGCCCGCGCGGACCGATGTCGATCGACCCCGATACCCGCGACGTGGTGCAGACGATCTATATCAGACGGGTGCAGAAGGTCGGCGGGGAGCTCGTCAACGTTCCGTTCGACAAGATCGAGAACGTCAAGGATCCGACCCGCGCGCGCGGCGGCTAGGGTTTCGATCCCGGACTTCGCGAGCCTTTGCGGTAGCGACCGCGCGCAGGGGCGGGGCGCGGCAGCATGGCCGTCCCCCGCGGTTCGAACGTGTGGTAGGTCTTGGACGCCTCAGGGGAGGACAACCATGCGAAAGACTCTCGTTGGATTTGCCAACATTGCCGCGGCCGTTCTCGCCGTCACGTCGGCACACGCCCAGCAGACGATCAAGGTTGGCGTGATCCTGGCCTATTCCGGTCAGTTCGCCGATCCCTCGGCCCAGATGGACAACGGCATCAAGCTCTACATGAAGCAGCACGGCGACACGGTAGCCGGCAAGAAGATCGAGCTCATCCGCAAGGACACTGGCGGGATTGCGCCGGACATCGCCAAGCGGCTGGCGCAGGAGCTGATCGTACGCGATAGCGTCGACATGCTGGCGGGTTTTGCGCTCACGCCCAACGCGCTTGCGGCCGGCGACGTGTCGGCGCAGGCGAAGAAATTCATGGTCAACATGAATGCGGCGACTGCGATCATCACGACGAAATCGCCCTACATGGTGCGCACGTCGTTCACCGTGCCGCAGTTGAACCAGACGCTTGGGACCTGGGCGTACAAGAGCGGCATCCGCAAAGCCTATACGATGGTTTCCGACTTCGGCCCCGGGCATGACGGCGAGGCCGCGTTCCACAAGGGATTCAAGGATGCCGGCGGCGAGATCATCGGCGCCGCGCGTTATCCGGTGGCCAATCAGGATTTCTCCGCCTTCGTCCAGCGTGCCAAGGACGCCAACGCCGACGCCATCTACATTTGGACGCCCGGCGGCCCGCAGCCGGCGGCGATCGGCAAAGCGCTCGCCGAGCGCGGCATCGATCCCAAGAAGACCAAGGTTCTCGGACAAGGCGAATTGACGTCGGAAGACGCGCTCAAAAACATGGGTGATGCCGGCCTCGGCATCATCACCGCCTTCCATTACGACTACAACCATCAGTCCGCGATGAACGCGGCCTTCGTGAAGAGCTACAAGGAAGCTTTCGGACGCAATCCGGACATGTTCTCCGCTGGCGCGTTTGACGGCATGCACGTGATCTACGAGGCGCTCAAGAAGACCGGCGGCAAGACCGACGGCGAAAGTCTCGTCGATGCCGCCAAGGGAATGAATTGGGAGAGCCCGCGCGGCCCGATGACGATCGATCCGGAGACCCGCGATGTCATCCAGACGGTCTATATCCGGCGGGTGGAGAGGGTCGGCGGACAAATCGTCAACGTCGAGTTCGATAAGGTCGAGAGCGTCAAGGATCCGTTCAAGGCCGGCATGAAGAACTAGCGATCATGCTGACCATCGCTTGGGCTCCAGCATGATCGCCTCCGCCTTCGGAGTTTTGTTCGACGGCTTTGCCTACGGGATGTTGCTGTTCATCCTGTCGGTGGGCTTGTCGGTGACGCTGGGCATGATGAATTTCGTCAACCTGGCGCACTGCAGCTTCGCCATGCTCGGCGGCTTTGTCACCGTGACGCTGACGAACGAGCTCGGCTGGCCGTTCTTGGCCAGTCTGCCGTTGGCGTTCCTGTCGGCGGCCCTGGTGAGCGTGGTGTTCGAGCGCGTGCTCTATCGGCGGCTCTATCGCGCGAGCGATCTCGACCAGTGCCTGCTGACGATCGGCATCGTCTTCGTCTCGGTCGCGGTGGCGGCCTATATCTACGGCACCATCCAGCAGCCGGTGAACCTGCCATCGTATCTGCGCGGGACCGTCTCGATCTGGGGCCAGAGTTTCGGCGTCTACCGGCTGTTCCTGATCGGCGTGTCGATCGTGATCACGGCGGTGCTGGTCGCGGCGCTCGAATACACCCGCTTCGGCGCGAAGGTGCGCGCCGCGGTCGACAACCAGCGCATGGCGCGCGGCCTCGGCATCGACGTCGATCGCGTCTTCGCCGTCACTTTTGCGCTCGGCAGCGGGCTTGCGGGTCTCGGCGGCGCGCTCGCCATCGAGATCGTCGGGCTCGATCACGCATTTGCCTTCACCTATCTCATCTACGTCCTGATCGTGGTTGCCGTCGGCGGGCTCGGCTCCATCGGCGGTTCGTTCGTCGCCGCGAGCCTGCTCGGAATCAGCGACATGGCCGGCAAATATTATTTTCCCGAGCTTGGCGCGTTCCTGATCTATTTCGTCATGGTGGCGCTATTGATGTGGCGGCCGGTCGGCCTGTTCGGGAGACGGTAGTGTGGTGGATTTGAAGGTCCTACTATTGTAGCTACAAGCCCACATAGGACCTTCAAATCCAAAACCACACTAGAGTCATAAATTTGCTGGTGTCCCTTTGATTCCGAAGTTCGCATCAGGGGGTGCCGCGAGGGTTTGCGAACTTCGGAATCGGGACGCCAGCCGATGACGTCTTCCGCGGTCGCTGAACCGCAACGCTATCTCGAGGCGCAGATCCGCTGGCGGCCGGTGGAAATTGCGTTCTGGCTCGCGACGCTGCTTCCGTTCGTGCTCACTCCCAACTACCTCGTGCTGGCGAGCCAGATCGCCATCACCGCGCTGTTCGCGTTGTCGCTCGATCTCATTCTCGGCTATGCCGGCATCGTGTCGCTCGGCCATGCCGCCTATTTCGGCTTCGGCTCCTACGCCGCGGGCCTGACTGCGAAATGGGGCTGGGGCGAGCCGCTGACCGGGTTGGTGATCGCCGCCGCGGCCGCCGGCGTGCTCGGATATCTCACGAGTTTCATCATCGCCCGTTTCCGCCACCTCGCGCTGATCATGATCACGCTCGGCCTTGGCCTGTTGCTCGCCGAGGCGGCCAACAGCGCGAGCTGGTTGACCGGCGGCGCCGACGGTCTGCAGGGCGTGCGCATGTGGAAGCTCTTCGGCGTGTTCCAATTCGATCTCTACGGCACCACCGCCTACACCTATTCGCTCGTGATGCTGTTCGTCTGCTTCCTGGTGGCGCGGCGACTGATCAACTCGCCGTTCGGTCTCGCGTTGCGCGGAATTCGCGAGAACGCCATCCGAATGCCTGCGATCGGGGCACCCAGCCCCGCACATATCCGCAAGGTCTACACCATCGCCGCGGTCATGGCCGGCGTCGCCGGCGCCCTGCTCGCCCAGACGACGGAGACGGTTTCGCTCGAAACGCTGAGCTTTCAGCGTTCGGCAGACGTGCTGGTGATCCTCATCCTCGGCGGCGCGGGGCGGCTCTACGGCGGCCTCGTCGGCGCGATCATCTACATGGTGGCGCGCGACCAGTTCTCCGGCATCAACCCGCAATACTGGTATTTCTGGATCGGAACGCTGCTGGT
>JBKOXY010000432.1:0-2464 GCA_046725125.1 Pseudomonadota bacterium
CTCGTAGTTGCGTCCGCCGGGATGGGCAACGTGGTAGACGCAGCCGCCGAGCGAGCGGCCGCTCCAGCGATCGAAAATGTCGAAGGTGAGCGGGGCGTGGACATCGATGGTCGGGTGCAGCGCCGCCGGCAACTTCCACGCCTTGAAGCGCACGCCGGCGACGTATTCGCCGGAGCGGCCGGTTGAAGTCAGCGGAACGAGCCGTCCGTTGCAGGCGACGGCGTGGCGGCCGGGATTGAAACCCTCGACCTTCACTTGCAGCCGCTCGACCGAGGAATCGACGAAGCGCGCGGTGACGCCGGCGGTCGCATCCTCGCCCAGCACGTGCCAAGGCTCGAGCGCGTGTCGCAATTCAAGCCTGACGCCGCCGTGGGTGACGGCGCCATAGAACGGAAAACGAAACTCGCGTTGGGCATGAAACCACTCCGGATCGAAGTGATAACCGGCGCCGCGAAGACCTTCCAAAACGTCGAGAAAGTCCTGCCAAACGAAGTGCTCCAGCATGAATCGGTCGTGCAGGGCCGTGCCCCAACGCACCGGCGAGCCGCGCTGTGGCTCGTGCCAGAACCAGGCGATCAGCGCGCGCAAAAGCAGCTGCTGCGCCAAGCCCATGCGCGCGTGCGGCGGCATTTCGAACGAGCGGAACTCCACCAGGCCCAACCTTCCGGTCGGCCCGTCGGGCGAGAACAGTTTGTCGATGCAGAGCTCGGCGCGGTGGGTATTGCCGGTGACGTCGACGAGAAGATTGCGAAACAAGCGATCGACCAGCCACGGTCGCGGCGGCTCGCCCTCGCCCGGCGCCGGGACCATGGCAAGCGCGATCTCGAGCTCGTAGAGCTGGTCGTGCCGCGCCTCGTCGACGCGCGGGGCTTGGCTGGTCGGCCCGATGAACAGGCCGGAGAACAGGTAGGACAGCGACGGGTGCCGCTGCCAGTACAGAATCAGGCTCTTGAGCAGGTCGGGTCGGCGCAAGAACGGGCTGTCGGCCGCGGTCGGTCCTCCCAGCGCAACGTGATTGCCGCCGCCGGTGCCGACATGGCGACCGTCGATCATGAACTTGTTGGTGCCGAGCCGGCAGAGGCGCGCTTCCTCGTAGAGCGTGTGCGTAAGCTCGACGGCCTCGCGCCAATTCGCGGTGGGCTGAACATTGACCTCGATGACGCCGGGATCGGGCGTCACCTTGATGACGTTCAAGCGCGGGTCGGGCGGCGGCTCGTAGCCTTCCACATGGACCGGCACATCGAACTCGGCCGCGGTCGCTTCAACGACCGCGAGGAGCTCGAGATAGTCTTCCAGCCGTTCGAGGGGCGGCATGAACACGCAAAGCCGCCCGTCGCGCGGCTCGACCGTCAGCGCGGTACGGACGGGGGCGCGCGATCTGGACGCCGGCACGACCGCGGGCGCGCCTTCACCGCGGGGAACATCGAGCGGCTTGGCGCGGGCGTCTTCGCTGCGATGGGCAATGGCCTGCGTCAGACGGTCAGGATCGGGCAATTCGTCGCGCGCCATCATTGGGTCGGCGGGCACGAGATACGGGTAATCGACCGGCCGCAAATACGGCAAAGCGCTGAGCGGCAGGCGAAATCCGATGGGAGAGTCTCCCGGTACCAGAAGCAGGCGTCGCCGCCGCGTCTGCCACACCTCGCTGACCCAGCCGGGTGCCGCTTGCGCCGTCCAGCGCTGCAGCGGCAGCACGTAACCCGCGGGCACACCGAGATGCCGTTCGAACGCGCGCATGATGCGGTCGCGCTCGGCCGGATCATCGATCTTGGGATCGCTCGGGTCGACATTCTCGGGCAGTTCGCCCTGCTCGAGCATGCGCGCGAGGGGGTCTTCGAAGGCGGGCTGCACGTAGTCGGTGTTGAGCCCAAGGCGGGCCGCGACCGATTGCGTGAATCGCCCCGCGTCATCGGCGAGCGGTCGATGGGCCCTAGTCTCGGGCCCAATGAGCGCATCGTTGTGCCAAATCGGCTTGCCGTCGCGCCGCCAATAGAGCGCGAACGCCCAGCGCGGCAGCGGCTCGCCCGGATACCATTTGCCCTGGCCGTAGTGCAGGAGGCCGCCCGGCGCAAAGCGCCGCCGCAACCGGCGGATCAGTTCGGCGGCACGGATGCGCTTGGTCGGTCCGAGCGCGGCGGTGTTCCATTCCGCCGATTGATAATCGTCGATCGAAACGAAGGTCGGCTCGCCGCCCATGGTCAGGCGGACGTCGTTGCTCGCGAGGTCCCGGTCGACCTTTTCACCCAGCGCGTCGAGCGCCGCCCAAGCTTCGTCGGAGAACGGATAGGTCACGCGCGGCTTTTCCGCGATGCGCGTGACGGTCATGTCGAACGATAAGGTCACTTGCGAGGGCTCGACCGAGCCGCTGATGGGGGCCGCAGCGCGAAAATGCGGCGTCGCGGCGAGCGGCAGATGACCTTCGGCGCATAACAGACCGGACGTGGCATCGAGCCCGATCCAGCCC
>JBKOXY010000404.1:0-1999 GCA_046725125.1 Pseudomonadota bacterium
ATGCTAGGCGCGCGCTTCGGTTCAAAGGTACGCCGAACCACGCGCACCCCCATCAGGTATCGCGGTGCCGAGCAAGGCGGGCACGTCGGGAACGCTACACAATTCCCCCGGCTTGCCATGCAAATCATCGAAAAACAAGCCACCTTGGGTGATGCGGTGCTGGCGGGCTTGGCCTATGGCCTGTCGAGTTGGAAGGGAACCCTCTAGCACTACTTTGGCAGATTTCCGGGTGTAGCAGGCGATTTTGGATTCCCAAATCAGTTTTGCAGTGATTCATGGGTGGTCGGCTTTGGGAGGGCCGACCATGGCTGGCACCACGTTGGATTGGCGGAAGGAGCTTGAGCGCTGGCTGAAGCCATTTCTGGAGCGATTGGGTCACAAGACGCGGCGTCGGATGTGTCCGGTTTACATATCGGGACTGATCGGTCCAGGCGACCGCAAGAGCATTCAGCCGATGGCCGAACGTCTTGCGCTTGGCGCATATGACCAATTGCACCACTTTGTGTCTGCCGGAGTGTGGGACGTGGCTCCAGTGGAGACAGAACTGCTTGTTCAAGCCGATAAGCTTGTCGGCGGTAGGGACGCCGTGCTGGTGATCGACGACACGGCGGTGCTCAAGAAGGGTACGCATTCGGTCGGTGTTGCTCCGCAATATTGCTCGGCGCTGGGCAAGATCGCCAACTGTCAGACCCTCGTATCGCTGACGCTGGCGCGCGGCGAAGTGCCGGTCATGGCGGCTATGCGGCTGTTCCTTCCCGCAAGCTGGACGAATGACCGAGCTCGATTGAAGCGAGCGGGGGTGCCGGTCGAATATCGAACCGCACGGACGAAGCCGGAGGTCGCCCTGGCGGAGATCGATCGTGTGATTGCGGCGGGGATGCGGTTTGGCTGCGTACTGGCGGATGCCGGCTACGGATCGAGCGCACGGTTCCGTCAAGGGCTTACAGCTCGCAAACTTAGCTGGGCCGTCGGCATTCCGCGCCATCTCAAGGTGTACCCTGCCGATGTCCTGATGATCCGGCCGGTTACGCCGCGCGCTCGCCTCCGGCGCGGTCGTCCCCGTGAGCGCATTCCAGATACTCTGTCGGTAGCGGCTGAAGACGTGCTGGCCACGGCCAAGTGGCAAAACATCAGTTGGCGCACCGGCACGAAGGGAAAACTCAGGGCTCGCTTCGCCGCCGTCCGTGTGCGCGTCGCCGACGCATCACCGCAGCGGATCGAGGACAAGACGCATCAACACCTGCCAGGGGAGCAAGCTTGGCTCGTCGGCGAACACAGGCCTTCGGGAGAGAAGAAATACTATCTCGCCAACCTGCCCCCGAAGAGCGACCTTCGCGCTTTGGCAGCCACGATCAAGGCGCGATGGATCTGCGAGCAGGCGCACCAGCAATTGAAAGAAGAGCTTGGCCTTGATCACTTCGAGGGCCGGTCCTGGCAAGGCCTTCATCGTCACGCGCTCATGACGATGATCGCCTACGCCTTCCTCCAGTATCGCCGGCTCGCAACCACGAGGCGGAAAAAAAAGAATCAGCGGCCCGCCCCCTCAGCCAACTCTGCCCGCCGTACGTCACGCCATTCTCGCGCTCTTCGCTCGACCACCTCCACAGCGATGTCCATACTGCCGAAAATGGATATGCAGCGAGCGGCGGCAGGAGTAAATCTGCCAAAGTAGTGCTAGAACGGAATCTCGTCGTCGAGGTCATCGCGCTTGGCGCCGGCCATTGCCGGCTTGCGCTCGCGCGTCCGCTCGGATGCGGGTATCCTGTCCATCGGGGTGCTCCTTCGTCGCAGACCGGTCGCCCGACCGGACCTCGTGGATTCGCCAATCGGCGACGGTGCACCCCAACCCTTTTTCCAGCAATTCTAGGACTTCACCGGTATTCTTGCCAGATCGGCGGACGCCGGCGTTCCTGACAAGGAACTACCGCGCTGATAGTCGCCGGGCGCCGATAAGGAAATCCTCTCGGGCCCTTAATTACTGCCGCAACCCCGGCCGTTC
>JBKOXY010000264.1:0-10122 GCA_046725125.1 Pseudomonadota bacterium
CATGCCCTCGTCGTTTTGCAAGCACAAGCAGCGCGCGTTCATCGCGCGCGCATCGAGGACCCCAATATTTCCGCGCTCCTGCGCAAGCGCCTGGCGAAAGGGCTTGCCGTTGACGATGCGACGCTTGCCGCAAGTCTTTCAGCGCGCGAGACCCTCGCACGCGAGCTCATGGCACGCGTGTTCGGCGCGACCGACGCCATCGTCCTTCCAGTCATGGCAATCCGCGTACCGCGCGCCGTCGAGACCGATCCGGCTTCGGACAAATTCTCACCTTCCACGCTCTACGCGCTGAGCCGCTTCACGCGGTTCGTGAACATGCTGGGCTTTCCGGCCGTCGCGATTCCAGTGGGCTTCGATGACCAAGGACTTCCGGTTGGGCTTCAGATCGTGGGTCGACCGCAGAGCGATCGGGCATTGCTCGCGCTTGCGCAAGCCGTTCAGGATAGGAGCGATTGGCACGCACGCGTCCCAGCTGCGATCGCTGACGACGTGACCGACGTGACGGAGCTTTGAGCAAAGGGGGCATCGATGCCGCATCTGACCACCGACGACAACGTGAAGCTCTACTATGAGGACAGCGGATCAGGCATGCCGATCGTCTTCGTGCATGAATTCGCCGGCGACTATCGCTCGTGGGAATCGCAGGTTCGCTATTTTGCCCGCTGCTATCGGTGCATCACCTACAACGCGCGGGGTTATCCGCCCTCGGACGTGCCGGCGGATGGAGAGCGTTATTCGCAAGATCGTGCGCGCGACGACATTCGTGCCGTGCTCGACGCCCTGAAAATCGACAAAGCTCATATCGTCGGGCTTTCCATGGGCGGCTTCGCGGCACTCCACTTCGGCTTCACCTATCCGCAGCGCGCGCGTTCGCTGGTGGTGGCGGGCTGCGGCTATGGGGCCGCGCCCAACCAGCGTCAGCAATTCGCAGCGGAAGCGGAGGCGGCGGCAAGGAAGTTCGAGGAGGCCAGCATGGCGAAGGCAGCGGAGGCCTATGCGCTCGGACCGACGCGCGTGCAGTTTCAAAATAAAGACCCGCGCGGCTGGAAGGAATTCGTCGACCAGCTTACCGAGCACTCGAGCGAAGGTTCGGCGCGCACCATGCGCGGCGTCCAGAAACGGCGACCGTCCCTGTTCGATCTCGTCGACAATATGAAGACGATCACGGCCCCAACCCTCATCATGACCGGTGACGAGGACTGGCCGTGCCTCGAACCCGGGCTGCTCATGAAGCGGACAATCCCGACCGCGGGGCTCGTGGTGATGCCCAACGCCGGCCACACCATCAACCTCGAAGAGCCGGCCGCGTTCAATCAGCACCTCGCCAACTTCTTCCAGGCGGTCGATGCCGGCGCTTGGCGCCATCGTGATCCGCGCGCGACGAAAGAAGCGATATTGGGACGGTGAGAAGGTCGGTACACCCCCTCGGCCGGCAAAAGGGGACGATCTTCACGGCACGGCTCCTGCATTTCTCGCTTGCGCGGGAACGGGCAGAAAAATCGATTGCCGTATATCCGTCGCTCGCAAAACGCCCGCCGTCGCGCTCAAAGCAATCGCGTTTCAAAGCTCCATCCGCTCGGCCGCGCTACGGCCGAGATAGGCTTGGCGCACGCGATCATCGTTGCGCAGCGTCGCACAAGGACCGCTCGCGATGATCGATCCCGTCTGCAGCACGTAACCGCGGCTCGCCGTCTCGAGCGCATAGCGCGCGTTCTGCTCGACCAGGAGGACACTCGTGCCGGCGGCATTGATCGCCTTGATCGTGCGGAAAATGTCCTCCACGACCATCGGCGCAAGTCCGAGCGAGGGCTCGTCGAGACAAATGAGGTGCGGTTCGGACATGATCGCGCGCCCAAGCGCGAGCATCTGTTGCTCGCCGCCGGACAGCGTGCCGGCGTTCTGGCTCCTGCGCTCGCGCAGCCGCGGAAACATGTCGAAGACCTTCTGCATGAGGCTTCGCACCTTGGCGCCCTCTTTGCGGTACTTGAAGGCGCCGAGCTCGAGATTTTCGCGCACCGTGAGGAATGGGAACACGCGCCGCCCTTCCGGAACGAGCGAGATCCCGAGTCTGGTGCGCTCATGCGATGGCAGGCGCGTGATGTCGTGCCCGCGGAAATGGATTGAGCCGGCGCGCGGCAGCAGTGCGCCGGCGACGGCGCGCAGCGTGGTCGATTTGCCGGCACCGTTCGCGCCAATCAGCGTGACGATTTCCCCCTGCGCCACATGCAAGCTGATATCGCGGCAGGCTGCAATCTCGCCATAGGCCAGTTGAAGTCCTTCGGCTTGCAGCAGCGCGGTCACGTCATTGCTCCAAGGTAGGCGGCAATGACACTCGGATTAGCTTGGACCTCGGCCGGCGTACCCGCGAAAAGATGCTGCCCGTAATCCATGACCAGCACCCGATCCGAGATCTTCATCACCAGATCCATGTTGTGCTCGACGACGATGATGGTCATGCCGCCCTCGCGAAGAAGACGAATGCGTTCGAGCAACAGCTCCACTTCCGCCGCGTTGAGGCCGGCGGCGGGCTCGTCGAGCATGAGCAGGCGGGGCGAGGTTGCAAGCGCGCGGGCGAGCTCGAGCATGCGCTGCTCGCCGTAGGCGAGCGAAGCCGCACGCATCGATGCTCGCCGTTCGAGCCCGACGAAGCCGAGGAGCTTGATCGCCTGCGCGCGGCAGCGCGCATGGTCGCGCCCGAACGCGGCCCCGTGGACGACGTATTGCCAGGCCGGGATCTCGTGATGGATGTGGGAGGCGGCGATGACGTTGCCGAGCACCGACAACTGCTTGAACAGCCGTAATTTCTGGAATGTACGCGCAAGGCCGAGGCGTACCCGCTTGTGCGCCGGCAAGCCGACGAGCTCGACGCCGTCGAAGATCATCCGGCCCGCATCCGGCTGATAGAGCCCGCTCATCAGGTTGAGGAGCGTCGACTTGCCGGCCCCGTTCGGCCCGATGATCGCAAACACACTGCCGCGCGGGACATTGAGTGAAATGTCGCGAACCGCCTGCACGCCGCCGAACCGCTTGTGCAAACCTTCGCCGCAAAAGAAAGTAGCCGTGCTTGCAGGACGCGCTTGCACCGCCGGAGCTGGCAAGTGCGGCGCGGTCATTGGCGAGTGCCCGCATGGGTAGCGGTCGGCAGGCGGCCAAGGCGTGCGCGCAGCATCTGCACTGCTTGCACGATGCCGCCCGGCATGAAGAGCACGACGAGGGTGAGCGCCGCACCATAGAGGACGAGACGCAGATCGCCGAATCCGCGCAGGAGTTCGGGCAAGATCGTGAGCAGGATCGCGCCCCAGACCGGGCCGATTAGCGTCCCCATGCCGCCGACGATCACCATGGCCAGAATGGTGAATGACTCCGTGATGATGAAGGCATCCGGGACCAACGTGCCGACGAAGCTCGCATAGAAGGCGCCTGCCGCGCCCGCGAGCGCCGAGCCGACACCGAAGGCGAACACCTTCCAGGCCGTGCAATTGATGCCGAACGAAGCGGCCGAAACCTCGTCCTCTCTGATCGCGGTGAGGGTCTCGCCGATCGGCGAGCGGACAAGCTGGTCAAGCAGAAGGTAGAAAAGCAATGCGAAGCCCGCGACCAGATAGAACATGTTCGCCGTGCCGGCGAACGAGATGACGGGCACCCCCGGTAGTGCAATGTCCGGCGGCGGCTTGATGGCATAAATGCCGAGTGGGCCTTGCGTCAGGCTGATCCAGTTCAGCAGCACCTGATGCACGATGACGGCAAAGCCGAGCGAGGCGATTGCAAGGTAATGGCCCCGCAGGCGGACCGCGAAGATCGACAAGGCCATGCCGGCGGCGCTGGACAATGCCATTGCGGAGACGAACGCCATCCAGAACGGCACGCCAAGCTTCATGATGAGCAGCGTGGAGGCATAGGCGCCGATGCCGTAGAACGCCGAGTGACCGAGGTTAAGCTGACCGGCATAGCCGAGAATGAAGTCAAGGCCGATGGCCAGCATCACGTTGAGGGCGCAAACGATCAGGTTCGTGCGCCAATAGGAGTCCTGAAAGACGAGCGGCAAAACGGCGATGATGACAGCGACGACAAAAAACCACCCGCGGCGGTTAATCCAGGCCCGATCGGGTGGCACGGCAAGCGCCGGATGACCCTCGCTAGACATTCTCTTCACGCTTTTCGGCGATCAGCCCGGTCGGACGGAATGCGAGCATCAGCAGGAGCAGCGTGAAGACGACGAGATCGGTCAGCCCCGGATTCACGAGTTGGGTCGTGAAGCTTTCGATCAAACCCACCGCCAGCCCCGCGATGATCGTCCCCTCGACGTTGCCGAACCCGCCGATGATGACGATGGCGAAAGCCTTCACGATCACGCTCGTGCCGGCAAAGGGCGTCAACACGAGGATGGGCCCGAGCATGGCGCCGCCCATGCCGGCGAGCGCGGAGGCAATCACGAAGGTCAGCATGATGAGCTGATTGGGATTGATACCCATGAGGCCCGCGGTCTCGCGGTCTTGTGCGACCGCGCGCAGCGCCTTGCCCATGAAGGTGAATTTCATGAATGCATAGAGCAGCGCGATGGTGAGCGTGGATACAAGGATGATGATCAGGTTCTGCCAGGTGATGAACGTGCCGCCCCAGAGCCGGATGACTTTATTGCTGTAGGGACTATCGAAGGCATACGGGATCGGCCCGAACCAGAGCAGCATCGCGTTCTGCAGCAGAATGGACACGCCGATGGTCGCGATCAGCGGCAACAATTCGCTGCCGCGTTCGCGCAGCGGCGCGAAGATCGCCGCGTTTACGAGCCAACCGAGCGCGGCGCCGACCATGAGCGCGATGCCGATACTGACGAGATAATTGCCGCCGAAGACGAACGTGAAGAAATAGGCCGCAAACGCGCCGATGGTCACGACGTCCGCGTGCGCAAAGTTGATCTGCACGAGAACGCCGTAGATAAGGGTGAGGCCCAATGCCACGAGGACATAGAGACTTCCGACGACTATGCCATTGATTCCCTGCTGGAGGGCGACGGTCAGCATGACCGCTCAGTTCCAGCCGAGCGCCTTCCATGACAGATCCGGCAAAGTCTCCATATAGTGGATGGTATCCATCTTGATGTTTTGATTGGTCTTATCGAATTCGACGCTGCCGGTCACACCGGAAAAGTCCTTTGTAGTGGTCATGATATCGCGAATCGACTGCGAGTCCTTGCCGCCGCGGCGAACGACGTCAGCGATGACCAGGATCTGATCGAAGGCGTGGGCATTGATGTGCGTCGGTTCCTGATTGTATTTGGCCTTGAAGGAGCGAATGAAGTTCTGCACCACCTCGCGTTTGTCGGTCGGATCGAATTGGACGATGCGGACGTAGCCGAGTGCCGCCTTGCCCGCCTTCTGCTCGAAACCGAAGGGTAACCAGATCGTGCCGAGCTGGATCGATTGTCCGCCGCCACCCTTGGTGACGCCAGCCTGCGCCAGCGCTTGCGTGATGCGCAAGCCCTGGCCCTCGAGCGTGTAGGTCGGGATCACATCCACTTTGCCGAGACCGGCGATGCGCGTCGCGATCGCGGTGAAGTCGTTCACGTCGCGGCCGACGCCGATGTCGGCAAGGATTTGCCCGCCGAGCGACTTGAATGTGTCGCCGAAGACCTTCGCGTTGCCGATCCCAGCATTGGTGTTCTCATAGAGCAGTACCGCGGTGCGCGCGTTAAGGCGCTTATAGGCATTGGTCGCGATGTCGACGCCCTGCATCACCTCGTTGGGCATGATGCGAAACGTCCACGGGTTACCGGGATCGGTGATCTTGATCGAGGAGGAGCCGGCGTTGAGCAGCGGCACCTTCGCCTGCTCCATGAGCGGCATGACTGCGAGCGTCGCGTCCGAGCACTCTTCACCGAGCACGACGTGGGGCTTGTATTGCTCGAGGAGCCGCTTGGCTGCCTGCGTCGCCGGCAGCGGGCTGCATGCCGAATCCTCATACTGGACCTCGAACCTGTAGCCATTGACCCCAGTCTTGTTGAGCTGCTCGATAGCAAGCTCAATGCCCTGCTTGTCCTGTACCCCGAAATAAGAACCCGGGCCCGACATCGCGAACAAGCCTCCGATCCTGATCGCCTTGTCTTGCGCGTGGGCGGCATTCGCGGCAGCGAACAGCGCAACGCTTGCAGCCACACCGATACACAGAATGCGGGAATGTATTCTCATGGCCCTCTCCCTCAAGGCTATCGTTTCATTTAAGCCCGAAACCAGTGCGCCTGCCAATCTTTTATCATCCGCGGAGCAAGAAGCCACTCGGCAACTTCGCCGCCTGTTGGCGACGCCCCACCCCGGATCGGCGATCGGCGGTGCACCACTCGCCGATGGCATCGATGCGCCGACGACCATCGCCAACATATTTTTGCGCTACGACGATCTCCAGCTACATCGAGCGTGGTTGCTTTCAAAAATTCATCAGCGTACCTTCGTATCGATCAAGAACAGGAGGACGCCATGGCGCAAGAACCCCTCGCAACGAAGGGTAACTTTCTGCACATCTATGATTTTCGCGTGAGCAAGGGCAAGGAGGAGGAATTCATCCGCTCGTTTGAGAAGTTCGACTATTCGGACGGCAACCCTATGCACAAGTCGCGGGCTCAAGTGAAGGACGGCGTGCTATGCCGCGACACCCAGGATCCACAACGTTTCTTCCTGATCGCGGAGTGGTCCGATATCGAAGAGCACGCGCGCATCCGCAAGGTTCTGGCCAACGAACTTAAGCCAGACTTCATCAAGTATATCGAAGGGGGGACGTTCATTCCCAAATATGTCGAGGTGGTCTCGTCGACGCCGGACGAGATTCTCAGCAAAGCCGCTGCGGCGGAGTAGACGTTTGCCGCGCGATTTATACACGTTCTTCCGATCATCCACCTCATACCGGCTTCGCATTGCGCTGGCCTACAAGCGGCTCGAATACAGGCCGCATTACGTAAGCCTGCCAAAAATGGAGCATCGAACGCCCTCATATCGAGCGCTGCATGCTCAAGGATTAGTGCCCTTGCTGATCGACGGCGATCAGTCCTTCATTCAATCCATGGCCATCATCGAGTATCTGGACGAGGTTTACCCGGAGCCGCCGCTGATGCCGACAGACGTGTACGGACGCCATTACGTGCGGGCGGTGTCGCAAATCATCGGCTGCGATATTCACCCTCTCAACAACGTGCGCGTGCTCAAGCACATCCAGACGCAATTCGGTGCCGACGAGGCAGCGACCAAGACGTGGTATCGCCATTGGATCGCGGAGGGACTGGGAGGTTTGGAGACTTACCTAGCTAGCGCGGGCATCGCTCGTCGCTTCTGCTATGGCGATACCGTCACTATGGCGGATATTTGTCTCGTGCCGCAGATTTTCAATGCCCAGCGCTTCGATTGTCCGCTCGACGACTACTGCATCCTGACTGCGATCTTCGAGCGATGCATGGCCCTCGACGCCTTTCGCACGACGCAGCCCAACACTCAAGCCGACGCATTCTGAACCGGACGGCGCCGGCGGGCATCGACAAGACCCACCCCGTTCTCGGTTGTCGACTTCAGCTGGGCTGAAAGATCGTTCGCCCAAGATGATTGTTGCCGTTGATGAGACGGATCAGCGTTATGATAAGCGCGTTACGCTCTTGCGCGAGAAGCGGCTCGAGCAGACGCTTCTGGGCACGTCGCATCGGCCGATACATCTTTCGCGTCAGTCGCTCGCCGGGGCGGGTCAATCGCGCAAGGACCATGCGTCCATCGTCCGGGCTGCGGCGCCGCTCTAGGAGCCCACGTCTCGCGAGGCGGTTGAGGACGTCGGCGACATTGGTGCGGTCGATTCCGAGTTCGCGGGCCAATGAATTTTGGTCGAGATCGGGGTTGAGCGAGAGCGTCGTCAACAATCCGTACTGAACCGGCGTGATGTCGAATCCCGCGCATTCCTCGAAAAACAGCGCGTAGTGGATTTGATGCAGGCGCCGCAGAAGATAGCCGGGCCGCCCCCACAGCGGCATCTCGGAATGGACCGTGCCGGTATGCAATGATCTTTTCTTGGCCTTGCCTCGCCGGCCTTTCCTTTTGCCGGCGAGTCTTTGTACGTGTTTTCTTGCCGTTTTCGTTCTTGTCGCCATTGGCCCTCCTCCTCGTCGCACCAGTTCCCGTCTCCTGCGCCGCGGCAAATACTCAGTATACGGTCATACTTGCACGCGTCCGGGACTGTGTTAGGCTTTTATCCACGCTGCGCGCAGGTGCAACCGGCAAAAAAACTGCAAATCCGACGGCGGTGCAGGTTCGAGCAGTTACATCTCAGCGGGAGAGCCAAAATGCAAAGGCGTGCGTTTCTCATGCGAGCGGGCGCGGGCGTGGCTGCAACCGCGGTTGCGAGACCGGCGATCGCTCAGACCGGTGTCCCAGTGCGTTGGCGGCTGGCAACGAGCTGGCCGAAGAGTCTCGATACGCTTTACGGCAGTGTCGAAGCTATGTGTCAACGCGTGGGGCAACTGACCGACAGGAAATTCCAGATCCAGAGCTTCGCGGGCGGGGAAATCGTGCCGCCGCTGCAAGTCTGGGATGCAACGCAAAACGGCACCGTCGAGTGCGGCCACACGCTCACCTCGTTCAATATCGGTAAGAACCCCGCGGTCGCGTTCGATTCCGGGCTCGCCTTCGGGCTCAACACACGCCAGCAGCAGGCCTGGATGAATTACGGCGGGGGGCTGGAGCTCATCCGCGGGTTATTCAAGAAGGACGGAATCCTGCCCATTCCCTGCGGCAATGTGGGCGTGCAGATGGGTGGCTTCTACCGTAAGGAGATCAACTCCGTTGACGACCTCAAAGGGCTCAAGTTCCGCATCGGCGGACTAGGTGGCATGATCCTAACGAAGCTCGGCGTTGTGCCACTGCAGATTCCCACGGCAGACATTTATCCATCCCTCGAACGCGGCGCGATCGACGCCGCCGAGTGGATCGGTCCTTACGACGACGAGAAGCTCGGGCTGCACAAGGTCGCCAAGTACTACTACTACCCTGGCTGGTGGGAAGGCAGCGCTCAGGTCACACTGCTCGTCAATCTCCAACATTGGGAGGCTTTGCCGGAGTCCTATCGAGCCGCGGTGGAGGCGGCGTGCGCCGAAGCAACCGTCCTGATGATGGCCAAGTACGACACCAGAAACCCCGAGGCGTTGCGCCGGCTCGTGGCGGCAGGAGTCCAGCTGCGGCAATTTCCGCGTCCGGTCTTGGACGCATGTTACAAAGCGGCGTTCGAGACCTACGACGAGCTCGCTGGCAGGAGCGCGGATTTCAAGCTGATTTACGAGTCGTGGCAGAAGTTCCTGGCGGATTCCAATCTTTGGTTCCGCATCGCCGAGAACACGCTCGACAACTATCGCTTCGCCATGTCCGCACAGCCGCGGTAGTGCCAACGCCGCCACCACATGAGAGACCGATGCTTGGCGGCGGTCGTGTTGGCTTTGCATCGAGATCAAGCATGACGCAAGGGATCGGAGCCCGGGTCCAGCGCAAGGAGGACGCCCGCCATCTGCACGGTCGTGGCAACTTCGTTTCGGATATGATCCTTCCTGGGCAGAGCGAGGTTGCCTTTCTCCGCAGCCCCATTGCGCATGGCCGCATCCGGCGCATCGTCAAGCCCACCGGCACCGAAAACCAGGTTTTCATCCGCGCCGATCTGGGCGATGTCGCAGCGATCGTCGCACCCACAACCGTGCCGGGCTACAAATTGTCCGAGTGGCACCCGCTGGCGCACGAGAAGGTGCGCTTCGTGGGCGAAGCTATCGCAATGTGCGTCGCCCCGACGCGGGCCGAGGCCGAGGATCTCAGCGAACAGATCGACGTCGAATTCGACGAGCTGCCGGTCCTCGTCGATGCGCAGGCAGCGAGGATGGAGTCGACGGTCCGTGTCCACGAGCAATGGAAGGACAACGTCTTTCTCACGCTCAACTACGAGAGCGGCTTCGAGGCAAAGGCCAAAGGTGCACCAGTCGTGATCCGGCGCGAGATCGCGCTTGCGCGTCAGGCCATGGTGCCGATGGAAGGCAAAGCCGTGCTCGCCCACTGGGACGATCGCAGCGACCAGCTCGTCGTCTATGCCTCGACCCAGGTCCCGCACATCATCCGTGTC
>JBKOXY010000077.1:0-5353 GCA_046725125.1 Pseudomonadota bacterium
TTTTCCGTCCGCCTATTACTATCGCGTCGCGGCGCTGGTGTTCGTGTTCGCGCTCGCCTCGATCGGATTGAACCTGTTGATGGGTTTCGCGGGGCAGGTGAGCCTCGGCCATGCCGGCTTCATGGGGATCGGCGCCTACGCGGTCGCCATCGGTCCGACCCATCTCGGCGTGCCGTCGTGGCTGTCCTTCATGATCGGTGCCGCGCTGTCCGCGCTCGTCGCCTTTGCCGTTGGCCGCCCGATCCTGCGCCTCAAGGGACATTACCTCGCCGTTGCCACGCTGGGTTTCGGCCTTCTGCTCGCTATCGTCTTCACCAACGAGGCGCGCTTCACCGGCGGACCGGACGGCATGGCGGTGCCGCGTCTCGTTCTCTTCGGCTCCTCCGTGCGGGGGGCGCAAAGCTGGTACTGGATCATAGCGGCGAGCTTTCTGGTCGGCGCCGTGCTTGCGCTTAACCTGATCGAAAGCCCGACTGGACGCGCCCTGCGCGCGATCCACGACAGCGAGGTCGCTGCTCGCGTGCTCGGCATCGATGTGGCGAAGGCGAAGCTTGCCGTCTTCGTCGTCTCCGCCATCTATGCTTCGGTCGCCGGCTCCTATCTTGCACTGCTCAACGGCCACATCACCCCCGACGTGTCCGGCTTCCTGCGCTCGATCGAGCTCGTCGCCATGGTGGTGCTCGGCGGCATGGGCTCGATCGCTGGCTCGCTCGTCGGCGCTGCTCTCCTCGTCGTTTTGCCGCAGACACTCACGTTCCTGCACGACTACGAGCACATAGCGCTCGGTCTCATCGTCATGGCCGTGATGATTTTCTTGCGTGCTGGCATCGTGCCGACGCTTGCGAGTGCGCTGGACTTGAGGCGCGCATGATCCTCGTTGCCGAGCACCTCTCGATCTCCTTCGGCGGCGTGCACGCGGTCGAAGACGTGAGCTTGGCAGTCGCGCCCGGCCTCGTCTTTTCGATCATCGGCCCGAACGGCGCCGGCAAGACCACGCTGTTCAATCTCATCTCCGGTCTCTACCTGCCCGCGCAGGGCCGCGTGCGGCTAGCCGGCGAGGAGGTGACCTCGCTTGCGCCGGAAGTGCTCGCGCGCCGGGGCTTGTCGCGCACGTTCCAAAACCTGCAGATTTTCTTCCGCATGACTGCGCTCGAAAACGTCATGGTCGGCCGCCATCGCCACGAAACAACCGGGATATTCGCCGACCTGTTTCATCTGCCTGCGGTCGGCCGTCAGAACCGGAGAACTCGCGAGGCGGCCGCGGCCGCGCTCGAGCGCGTCGGGCTCGCCGCGGCGGCGGAGCGACCGGCGGGCGGCCTTTCCTTCGGAAGTCTCAAGCGCCTTGAAATCGCACGCGCGCTTGCGAGCGAGCCCAAGCTGCTGTTGCTCGACGAGCCCGCCGCCGGCTGCAATCCGGTGGAGACCGCCGAGATCGAAGCCATCATCCGCCGGCTGACCCGCGACGGCATCACTGTCGTGCTGGTCGAGCACGACATGCGATTGGTGATGAATGTCTCGGATCGCATCCACGTCCTCGCCAACGGCCGCACGCTTGCCGAAGGCACGGCCGAGGAGGTACGCGCCGATCCGGCCGTGGTTGCGGCCTATCTCGGCGTTCGTGGCGCGCAGGAGACCGCCCGTGCTCGCAGTTGAGGACGTCAGGAGCGGCTACGGCCGGATCGAGGCGCTGCACGGCGTTTCGATCGATATCGCGGCCGGCGAGATCGTCACCCTCCTCGGCGCCAACGGCGCCGGCAAGACCACGCTGATACGGGCGATCTGCGGCGTGCAACCGATCTCCGCCGGGCGGATCCGGTTCGAAAATCGGCAGCTGGAGGATTTGCCCGCCCATGCGCGCGTTGCGCTCGGAATCGCGCAGGTGCCGGAGGGGCGGCAGGTGTTCGCGCCGCTTTCGGTGGAAGATAACCTCAAGCTCGGCGCATGGACGCGGCGAGGCGCGAGGCTCGATGCGGAGCTCGCGTCCGTCTACGAGCTGTTTCCGATGCTGGCGGCGAACCGCCACATCAGTGCCGGCATGCTCTCGGGTGGCCAGCAGCAGATGCTGGCGATCGGCCGCGCCTTGATGGCGAAGCCGCGGCTTCTGCTGCTCGATGAGCCTTCGATGGGCCTTGCCCCCATGCTGGTCGAACAGATTCTCGATGTCGTGCGGGGACTCAAGCAGGCCGGCATCACCGTGCTCCTGGTCGAGCAGAACGCCCGCGCCGCGCTCGCCATCGCCGACCGCGGCTACGTGGTCGAGACCGGCCGTATCGCGACGAGCGGTAGCGCGGCGCAACTCCTGGCCGACGACCGCGTGCAGGCCGCATATCTGGGGGTGTGACAAAAACCCGTCGCCGAGGCGGCGATGATCGAGGTTCGGCCGCGTCTTGAGAGCGCAAGGTGCGAGGGACTGGTCAGCCGACCGGAAAGCGCGTTTACTTCAATGCGCAGGAACGTGGATCGGTTTCGGCCATCTACTCCCGCCTGATGGCGTTCGCAACCGGTGTGCCGGCGCGGGCAGGAGGTGTATCATCAGCACGACCACGGCGCGTCGGCCGCGTGCTCCTGCCGCATTTGCGGCTGCGCCAGGGATTCTGCCGGTGACATGATGCCCCGGTCCATTGCACAGCGTCGGCATGGCTCCGCGGTTGCGCGGCGCAAGCGCCAGCCGCAACTGCTGGCTGCTGCGACGTCCGAAGACAAGATCGACGAAAGCCTGGAAGAGAGCTTCCCCGCCAGCGATCCGCCGAGCTGGACACTTGTTACTCGGATCGGCTCGCCGCGGCGAAAATCTCGAACTCTGGACGACCCCGAGACTTAGAACGTCTTTAATCGAGTCGCACTGCGCTCGGCGGGTCGGCTCGTTCGCGATTGGAACAGGCGCGAGCCTGATCAGAGCCATTCCTGCACCTCAAATAGGAGATTTGCCATGACCACCCGCAAGCTCGACAAAAAGCAGTGGCGCACGTTCTTCGATCGCGTCTCCACCACGCTCGAAGGCAAAGAGGCCGAAATCGAGATCGCCTCGCTGCGCCTTGGCGATCAGGTCGAAGCGGAGTGGCTGCCTCTGCTCGGCATTGCCTACGATCCCAACGATGACATCGTCGAGGTGGCGCTCGAGGGATTGGATCATCTGATCCCCAAGCCGCGCGACATCTATGTGGAGGATGCACCCGGCGGATTGGTGGCGCTCGAAATCGTCGATGCGGACGACGTCAAGCAAATCGTCAAGCTTCGCGATCCGTTGATGCTGCCTGCTCCATCGCAGATGAGGTAACGTTCGGGCGAGCCCTTACCGCTGCGCTTGAGCGCCCGGAGGCCTGGCATGCCGCGAGCATCCATCATCTTGGTCGCCGTCCTGGCGGTGACTGTAACCGCGAGGGAGGAGGCTCTCGCGGAACTTCTGTCGTCGCGGCCGATCACCGTTATCATTCCATTCACGCCGGGCGCGAGCGCCGACACGCTGCAGCGTATCGTGGGCAAGAAAGTCACCGAGAATACCGGCCAGATCCTGGTGGTCGAGTCGCGCCCGGGGGGCGGTGGCGCGATCGGGGCGGCGGTGGTCAAGCAGGCGCCGCCCGATGGGCACACGCTGTTCCAGGCCAATGCGGCGACCCACGCGGCCAACGCATCGCTCTACGCGACGCTGCCCTACGACCCGATCAAGGATTTTCGGCCGATCACGTTGATGTGGAGCTTTCCCCAATTGCTCGCGGTTCCCCTCGACAGCCCCGCGAAGTCGGTCTTCGACTTGGTCGCGCTCGCCAAATCAAAGCCCGGAGGCTTGAGCTTTGCTTCGCAAGGGGCCGGGACCAGCGGGCATCTGCTCGGCGAGATGCTGAAGACCAGGACGGCGGCAAACATGGTACACGTTCCCTACCGCGGCGCTGCTCCGGCCGGGGTCGATCTTGCGGCGGGGCGGGTCGACTTCTTCTTCGTCTCCTACTCTTCGCTGCTGCCGTTTCTCCAGGCGGGCAAGGTGCGCGTCATCGCGGTGACGTCGCCGCAACGTCTGCCGGCGCTGCCCGATATCCCCACGATGACGGAAGCGGGCTTTGCCGGGATCGCCCTCGACGCCTGGTTCGGCCTCGTCGCCCCGGCCGGCACGTCCGACGCCGTCATCGACAAGCTCAATGCCGCCTTCGTGCGGGCGGTGCGGGACCCGACTGTGGTCAAGCAGATGACGGAGCAGGGCGCCGAGGCGGTCGCCACCACGCCGGCGGAGTTCGCGGCGTTCATTGCGTCCGAAACCGAGCGCTTCGGCAAGGTGGTGCGAGCGGTCGGCGCGAAGGCTGAGTGACGCCGCGTTCGCAGCGAAGGTCGGTGGCCGGCACTCGACGATGCGGCGTGGCGCACTCCGCAGGCGCCGCCCGCTCGAGCGTCAAAAGGTCGCCGGCACAAAATAGTTGATGACGGCGAGCACCACCAGAAGGACGAGCCCGCTCCCGAGGCTAAAGCCGATGAGCTTCTTCTCGACCGGCAACAGCGGCTCGGGCGCAGCCCGTTGAAGTTCGGTACGGATATCGGTTTGCGACATGGATATGCTCCTCGCAACGATCAGCCGGCCAGCGGCGGCTTGATGCCGCTGAAAAACAGCCAGGAAATCAGCAGGCCGACCCAGATCACGAAGCCGAACAGGCTGATGACGTAGACGGCGGCGAGCTTGCCGATGCCCTCCTGCCACAGCTTCTTGAAGTTGGACAGAACGCCGATCGAGAAGAACGTCAGGATGAAAAAGATCACCCTGAACGTGTTGGCTTCGCCGATTGCGGCGGGGACCTTCGAGGCGACGTCCGCTGGAGTACCGAGCGCAAGGTAGAGACCGACCGCGAAGGTCACCACGAAGCCGAGGATGAACTTCGGGAAGCGCTGCCAGATTTCTGCGATTCTCGCCTTGTCCGACGTCACGTTGATATGGTTGGTCCAGATATAGCCGAGCACGAAGGCCCAGATGCCGATGAAAATGTCGATGAACACTTTCACCGTGGCGGTGGTGCCGAGGATCCAGCCCGGTTGATACGTCACGCCCTCCGCCGCCGACTTCGCCAGGATCAACGATTCGGTGATGCCGCCGCCGGCGACCGCCGCGCCGTCGGTTTTGACCGCAAGTCCGATCCAGGCGCCTGCGACCAGCGGCTCCTCCCACAGGAACGTCTGCGCCAGGAACGGCAGGATCAATACTTCGACCACCGCGAAGATTACGACGAGCGAGGAGACCAGCACCGGTATGATCGGCCGGGCACGGATGGCGGCGCCGGTGGCGATCGCCGCCGACACGCCGCAGATCGAGATGCCCGACGCCAGCGGCGCCGCCCATTCGCGGTTGAAGCCGAACCACTTGCGGGCGACGAAA
>JBKOXY010000429.1:0-8382 GCA_046725125.1 Pseudomonadota bacterium
CGGCTTCGTCTATCAGTTCCACCATTTGCTGATGGAATTTTCCGCCATCGAGAACGTGATCATCCCGCAGATGATCCGTGGCCTCTCGCGTCGCGAAGCCACGCAACGCGCGACCGATCTTCTCGGCTATCTCGGGCTCAAGGAGCGCCTCAGCCATCGGCCGGCCGAGCTCTCGGGCGGCGAGCAGCAGCGGGTGGCAATCGCACGCGCGGTTGCCAACGCGCCGCGCATCCTGCTCGCCGACGAGCCGACCGGAAATCTCGACCCGCGCACCTCCGAGCACGTGTTCTCCGCGCTCACCCAGCTGGTGCAGGCCTCGGGCCTCGCGGTCGTCGTCGCCACCCACAACATGGACATCGCGGCGCGCATGGACCGGCGCGTCACGCTCAAGGACGGGCTGGTCGTGGAGTTGGACTGACGGCGAAGGGGAGTGGAAGAGCGCACGGTTAAAACGCCCGCGACGCTCCGCAGGGCTCGGACATCGAAAGTTGGGTATTGCCCTCGTTCCGAGAACGCACTTTAGCAGATCGTGATAACCTCAAGGCTTGTTGAAATAATTTCGAACGGAGACGGGGGGCTTGCCCGGATGCGTGGCGCGGCCAACCGAAAGAGCCCTCCAAGTCATTACGGTAACTTGTCGTATTCCCGTTGAAACGCTTCGTCCAAGATCTTGTCGGATCCAGGATCGAGCGATTTCACGCGACACTTATCGCAGATGCCAACCACGACCGTGACCCGGCAGTGGATATATCCTTTGTCGCTCCATTGCCGAAATGCCATCTCTTCCATGCGCTTAGTCACGCGCCCTTGTTTGCAGATTTCACAAATGGTGGGTTCGTCTCCGGCGGCCATTGCCCGATCCCCTCGGCGTCGCCCAAGCCTGGTCAGTTTGCGCGATATGTTTTGAGGGGATGTGTGAGTTACTTCACACTCGGAACAGAATACTTACCGCACCACACTACCTCCACTTGACTGCGAACATAGCATGAACTATGTTCATGTCTTGTTCTTGCCGGTGGGAGTAGTAACCATGGTTAGGGCCCTTGTCGAAGAAGCCGCCACGCTGGCCTCGTTGGCGCTGTTTTTGGGCATGATTGCGATCTGGGCGCACGTCATCGCGACGCTGTGAAGCGCTGCGATCGCTGCGGCGCTTGAGGACAACGCCTCAGCGCCAACAGGCTGGGGATAAGCCGCATCTTGCCGTCTGGGGCTGCCGCCGCGGTGGACAGCACCCGCACGCGCCCTCACATTCGCAGCGCATCGAGAATCGCGAGGGTTGAATGCCCGGCTTCGTCCATCTGCATGTGCACTCGTCCTATTCCCTGCTCGAAGGCGCGTTGACGATTGCGCGGCTGTGCGAACTCGCCAAGGCCGACCGCCAGCCCGCGCTGGCGCTCACCGACACCGACAACATGTTTGGTGCGCTCGAATTCTCGGACAAGATGGCAGCGGCGGGGATCCAGCCGATTGTCGGCTGTGCGCTCGCGGTCGATTTTGCCGATCAGGACGCGCTCCCGCGCGCGGGGAGCCCCGCGCAGCTCGAACGCCCGCGGATCGTTCTCCTGGCCGCGCGCGAAAACGGCTATCGCAGCCTGATGCGGCTCAATTCCCGCGCCTTTCTCGAAACGGCGCCGAACGAGCCGCCGCATCTGCGGCTCGCCTGGCTCGAGGGCGAGACCGAGGGGTTGATCGCGCTGACGGGAGGCCCGGGCGGGCCGCTTGACGCTGCCATCGTCGCCGGGCAGGGCCATCTCGCGGACCTTCGCTGCGAGGCGCTGGCGCGGCTGTTCGGCGACCGGCTCTATATCGAGCTGCAGCGCCACGGCAGCAGCACCGAACGCAGCGCCGAGCCGGCGCTGATCGCGCTGGCCTATGCGCGTGGGATTCCGCTCGTTGCCACCAACGAGCCGCTGTTTGCGCACCAGGAAGACTACGAGGCGCATGACGCGCTCATCTGCATCGCGGAAGGGCGGCTCGTGGTCGAGACCGACCGGCGCCAGTTCACGCCCGAGCACCGGTTCAAGACGCGCGCGGAAATGGCCGCATTGTTTGCCGACCTACCCGAGGCGGTCACCTCGACGGTCGAGGTCGCGCGGCGCTGCGCGTTCCGGCCGCGGGTGCAGGCGCCGATCCTGCCACGCTTCTCGGTCGGCGGGGACGGCGCGGCGGTTGACGAAGCGGCGGAATTGCGCAAGCGCGCCGAGGCTGGACTCGAACATCGGATCAAGGCTCATGGGGTCGCGTCCGGCCACACGGTCGAGGATTATCGCGAGCGCTTGGCCTTCGAGCTCAACGTGATCGAAGGCATGAACTATCCCGGCTATTTCCTGATCGTTTCCGACTTCATCCAGTGGGCCAAGGCGCATGGCATTCCGGTCGGGCCGGGGCGCGGCTCGGGCGCAGGCTCGCTCGTCTCCTACGCCCTCACCATCACCGATCTCGATCCCATCCGTTTCGGGCTCCTGTTCGAGCGCTTTCTCAATCCCGAGCGCGTGTCGATGCCCGATTTTGACATCGACTTCTGCCAGGACCGGCGCGACCAGGTCATCGGCTACGTGCAGGAGCGCTACGGCCGCGACCGCGTGGCGCAGATCATCACCTTCGGCACCTTGCAGGCGCGCGGCGTATTGCGCGATGTCGGCCGCGTGCTGCAGATGCCTTACGGTCAGGTCGATAAATTCTGCAAGCTCGTGCCGCAGAACCCGCTCAATCCCGTCACCCTCGGCCGGGCGATCGAGGACGAGCCGCGCCTGGGGGCGGCGCGCGACAGCGACCCGGTGGTCGCGCGCGCATTCGACATCGCGCAAAAGCTCGAAGGGCTGCACCGCCACGCCTCGACCCACGCCGCCGGCATCGTCATCGGCGAGCGCCCATTGACCGAGATGGTGCCGCTCTACCGCGATCCCAAGTCCAACATGCCGGTGACCCAGTTCAACATGAAATGGGTCGAGCAGGCGGGCTTGGTGAAGTTCGACTTTCTCGGCCTCAAGACGCTCACCGTGCTGGAAACGGCGGCGGCGCTGCTGCGCAAGCGCGGTGTCGAGATCGATCTTGCGGCAATTCCGCTCGATGACGAGAAAACCTACGCCATGCTCGCGCGCGCCGAGGCGGTGGGCATCTTCCAGTTGGAAAGCCAGGGCATGCGGCGCGCCTTGCTCGACATGCGGCCGGATCGCTTCGAAGACATCATCGCGCTGGTTGCGCTCTACCGTCCCGGCCCGATGGCCAACATCCCGACCTATTGTGCGCGCAAGCACCGCATGGAGGAGCCGGACTACATCCATCCCAAGCTCGAGCCGATCCTGCGCGAGACCTTCGGCGTCATCGTCTACCAAGAACAGGTGATGCAAGCGGCTCAAATCCTCGCCGGCTACTCGCTCGGCGAAGCCGACCTGCTGCGGCGGGCGATGGGAAAGAAGATCCGTAGCGAGATGCAGAAGCAGCGCAGTCGATTCGTATCCGGCTGCGTCGAGCGCGACATCGAGCGCGGGCAGGCGGAAGCGATCTTCGAATTGCTCGCGCGCTTCGCCGATTACGGCTTCAACAAGAGCCACGCCGCCGCTTACGCGCTGGTCGCGTATCAGACCGCCTTTATGAAGGCGAACTACCCCGTGGAATTTGTCGCGGCTTCCATGACCCTCGACATGGGTAATACCGACAAGCTTTCCGAGTTTCGTGCCGAGGCCGAGCGCCTGGGGGTGAAAGTCGAGTCGCCGTCGGTCAACCGTTCCGGTGTCGATTTCGAGGTCGAGGGCTCGACCATCCACTACGCGCTTGCGGCGCTCAAGGGCGTCGGCCGTCAGGCCGTCGAGGCCATTGTCGAGGCGCGCGGCGAGCGACCGTTCGCCGATCTGTCCGATTTCGCCGCCCGCATCAACCCGCGCGCGGTGAACAAGCGCGTGCTGGAGAGTCTGGCCGCCGCCGGCGCCTTCGATGCACTCGAAGGAAATCGCGCGCGGGTGTTCGCGGCCGTCGACGCCGTGCTCGCGACCGCACAACGCGCCTATGATGACGTGGCAGTCGGGCAATCGGAACTGTTCGGCGGCGGCGCGGCGCGCCAGCCGCTTGCACTCGGCCATGTCGAGCCTTGGCTCCCGGCCGAGCGGCTGCAGAAGGAGTTCGACGCCATCGGCTTCTTCCTCTCGGGCCACCCGCTCGACGATTACGCCGCCGCCCTTAAACGCATGCGGGTGCAGTCGTGGGCGGAATTTGCGCGCGCCGTGCGCGCGGGCGCCAGCGCCGGCCGCGTCGCCGGCACCGTGGTGGCGCGTATCGAACGGCGCACGCGCACCGGCAGCAAGATGGGCATCATCGAGCTCTCCGACCCGACCGGACATTACGAGGCCGTGGTCTTCTCCGAAGGGTTGGCGCAATTCCGCGACCTGCTCGAGCCCGGCGCCGCGGTGCTGCTGACGCTCTCGGCGGAGCTCCAAGGCGACGACGTGCGCGCGCGCATCCAGATGGTCGAGCCGCTCGATCAGGCAGCGGCCAAGCTCGCCAAGGGGCTGCGCGTCTTCCTGCGCGACGAGACGCCGATCGAAAGCGTCGCCAAGCGGCTCGAAGGCCCGGCGTCGGGCCGCGCGGCGCCGGACAACGGCGAGGTCGCGCTCGTGCTGATGCTGGGCGAAGGCACCGAGGTCGAGGTGAAGCTTCCCGGCCGCTTCAAGGTCTCGCCCCAGATCGCCGGCGCCATCAAGGCGGTACCCGGGGTGGTGGCGGTCGAGGCGGTGTAATCCATCGGCAGCCGGGCTACTCTCGCGCTGGACGGCGAAGGCAACGACCTCGTCGCGCGCGGGAGGACAATATGAAAATCATGATCGTGTGGTTCGCCACCACGATGGCGCTCGTCGCCAGCCCTGCACATGCCGAGGACAGTGCTCTCACGGTGCCGCAGTTTGAGGTCGATGCGTTCTGGCCGAAACCGCTGCCGAACAAATGGATTCTGGGGCAGGTCTCTGGCATCGCGACCGACCGCTATGACCGCATCTGGGTCGTGCACCGGCCGGCCTCGCTCACGCCACGCGAGCGTGCGGCTGAGCAGAACCCACCCGAAGCAAAGTGCTGCGTGGCCGCGCCGCCGGTGCTGGTATTCGACCAGTCCGGCAACCTCCTCCGCCACTGGGGCGGCGCCGCCGAGGGCTTTCAGTGGCCGCAGAGCGAGCACGGGATTTTCATCGACAACAACGATTTCGTCTGGCTCGCCGGCAACGGCAAGAACGACGGACAACTACTCAAGTTCACCATGGACGGCAAGTTCGTGCTGCAGATTGGCAAGCAAGGCGAAGGCAACGACAGCAACTCGACCACGCGACTCGGCTCGCCGGCGGACGTTGCGGTCGACGTCGCGGCGAAGGAGGTGTTTGCCGCGGACGGCTACGCCAACCGGCGCGTCGTAGTGTTCGATTCCGAAACCGGCCACTACAAGCGCCACTGGGGCGCCTACGGCAAACCGCCGAGCGACGAAAAGACGCCGTCCTACGATCCCGCAAAGCCGCCCTCGCAGCAGTTCGGCAACCCGGTGCATTGTATCCGTATCGACAAGAACGGCCTCGTCTACGTCTGCGACCGCAGCAACAACCGCCTGCAGGTGTTCCGCAAGGATGGCACTTTCGTCGCCGAGCACATCTACGAAAAGGCCACGCGCGGCACGGGCTCGGTCTACGACCTCGTGTTCTCGCCCGACCAGGATCAAAAATTCATCTACATGATCGATGGCATGAACGGCGAGGTGCGCATCGTCGACCGCGCCTCGAAGGAGACGCTTGGCCGCTTTGGCCGGCCGGGGCGGCAGGTCGGCCAGTTCACGGCGCTGCATAACATCGCCGTCGACCGCCAAGGAAATATCTTCACCTCGGAGGTCAATACAGGGCAGCGCGTGCAGAAGTTTCGCCGTATCGACATCCAGAACTAGGGGCAAAGGCCGGTAGCTTCGTCGTCGGCCGATCCTTGCGTCGGCCGATTCATGCCTATATAAGCCCCGTCATCTCACACGCGGACCTTGGCTTCACGGCCGTCCGGTGGCTCATTCCGACCGCAAGGTCAAGAGGAGCTCACGGGTCCGCGGCGGCTCAACCGGAGAACAAAAAATGGCGCTTCCGGACTTCTCCATGCGTCAGCTGTTGGAGGCTGGCGTCCACTTCGGCCATCAGGCCCATCGCTGGAATCCGAAGATGGCGGAATACATCTTCGGCGCCCGCAATAATATCCACATCATCGACCTCGCCCAATCCGTGCCGATGCTGCACCGTGCGCTGCAGGCGGTGAGCGACACGGTCGCCAATGGCGGGCGCATCCTGTTCGTCGGCACCAAACGCCAGGCTCAGGATGCTATCGCCGAGGCGGCCAAGAAGTCGGCGCAGTACTACGTCAATTCGCGCTGGCTCGGCGGCACGCTCACCAACTGGAAGACCATCTCGCAATCGATCTCGCGGCTGCGCAAGCTCGAGGAGATGCTCTCCTCGGGGGCGTCCCAGGGCTACACCAAGAAGGAGCGCCTCACGCTCCAGCGCGAGCGTGACAAGCTCGACCGCTCGCTCGGCGGCATCAAGGATATGGGCGGGCTTCCCGACCTCCTGTTCGTGATCGATACCAACAAGGAGGATATCGCCATCAAGGAGGCGCGGCGCCTCGGCCTGCCCGTCGCCGCCGTCGTCGATACCAATTGCGACCCCGATGGCATCACCTATGTGGTGCCCGGCAATGACGATGCCAGCCGCGCCATCACGCTCTACTGCGATCTCGTGGCGAAGGCCGCCATCGACGGCATTTCACGAGCCCAAGGCGAACTCGGGGTCGATACCGGGGCGGCGGCCGAACCGATCGCGGAAGAGCTGCCGGCGCCTCCCGAAGCGCCGAGCTACGAAGTGCTTTCAGGCCCGCGTGGCGTCGCCGACGATCTCAAAAAGCTCCACCATGTCTCGCCGGCGATCGAGAAGAAGCTCAACGATCTCGGGATCTTCCACTATTGGCAAATCGCGGGGCTCGGGCCCGACGCCGCCCACACGATCGGCGAGGAGGTTGGACTTCCCGGCCGGGTGGAAGGCTGGATTACGCAGTCGAAAGAGTTGACCTCAGAGTAGCACCGTCGTCATGCCGGCTTGAGTTTGGGCATCCATGTCTTCGCCACGCTGAACGAAAGACGTGGGACGCACCGGAGCTTGGGCGCGTGCGAGTCCCCTTCATGAAGTGCCGTTTATGGCGACAAGCCGGCCGGGACGAACAGAGGAATCATAGCCATGGCCAACATCACGGCGCAAATGGTGAAGGAGCTGCGCGAACGCACCGGCGCAGGCATGATGGACTGCAAGGCGGCGTTGCAAGAAACCGGCGGGGAGATGGAGCAGGCCGTCGATTTGTTGCGCAAGCGCGGGCTCGCCAAGGCCGCCAAGAAAGCCGGCCGCATCGCCGCCGAAGGCCTCATCGGACTCGCCGTGGAAGGGTCGCAGGGCGTCGTGGTCGAGGTCAATTCCGAGACCGATTTCGTCGCCCGCAATGAGTTGTTCCAGGGCCTGGTGAAAATGATCGCGAACGTCGCGCTCACCGTCGGCGCCGACGTGGAGAAGATTAAGGAGGCGAAGGTGGGCGACATCACCATGGCCGAGGGCATTGCCGACACCATCGCCAAGATCGGTGAGAACATGTCGCTGCGACGGGCGTCCTCCTTGTCGGCCGCAAACGGCGTCATCGGCAGCTATGTACACAATTCCGTCGGCGAAGGCCTTGGCAAGATCGGGGTCATCGTGGCGTTGGAATCGACCGGCAAGGGCGACGAGCTCAAGCGCTTCGGCCGCATGCTTGCGATGCACGTTGCGGCGTCGAATCCGCAGGCGATCGATCCCTCCGGCCTCGACCCGGACGTGGTCCGGCGGGAGAAGGAGGTGCTTGCCGACAAGTACAAGGCGCAGGGGAAACCCGCGAATGTGATCGACAAGATCGTCGAATCAGGGCTCAAGACCTTCTACAAGGAGGTGTGCCTGCTCGATCAGGCCTTCATCCACGATCCGGACAAGAGTGTTTCGCAGGCGATCAAGGACGCGGAGGGCAAGGTCGGCGCCCCGATCAAGGTTACGGGGTTTGTGCGCTATGTGCTCGGCGAAGGCATCGACCGGCCGGATGACGATTTCGGCGGCGAGGTCGCGGCCTTGATCAAACCGAACTGAGTCGTCCAAGCGGTGTCGAGCGTCCCACCCATGCGGTAGCCGTATCGAGCCACTCGCGCCGGCGGGCAAGCGCAGGAGTTACCATGACAAAACCCGTCTACCGGCGCGTCGTGGTGAAGGTTTCCGGCGAGGCCCTCATGGGCCCCGACAGCTTCGGCATCCATCAGCCGACGTTGGAACGGATCGCGGCCGATCTTATCGCCTCCCAGCGGCTGGGCGTGGC
>JBKOXY010000465.1:0-2050 GCA_046725125.1 Pseudomonadota bacterium
GCGAACATCGCGCCATGCGCCGTGACCCGCGAAAATCCTGCCGCTCTCAGTTTGTCGCACAAGGACGATGGCGTTTCGAATTCGACGTGGTAGCGCCGCGGCGCGCGGGTCAAGCGCTCCTTAAGCTTGCGAAACTGCGAAAGCTGGCGGAAGCCATCCAGAGCCCACTTGTTGACGTAGGTGCCGAAGTAAATCCCGCCTGGCTTTAGCACGCGGACGATCTCCTGGTGACCTTGAGCGTTATCGCGCGCGTCGAGGTATCTAAAAACCTCGATCGCGTAGACAAAATCGATCGAGGAGTCCAATGCCGGCAATTGCAGCACTGAGCCGTCGGAAACAAGATCGGCTGGTATGTTTTTTGCCGCCAGTCGGCGCATCTCGGCACTCGGTTCGATGCCGGTGACCTCGAAACCTTGATCAAGCAGACGAGCCATATGGGCGCCGACGCCGCATCCAATATCGAGGCACGTCGCCCCCTGCGGCAATTCCGATACGCAGCGCGCCCACGCGCGATTGATGAGATGGCGCCCATATCGGAAGGGAGAGTCGAAGATATTGTCGCCGCGATACTCGGCAAGAAACCCGTCTGCAGTTTCATCGTGGACTTCGACGGCTCTGCGACGTGACCACTTCTCGTCAGGATTCATGTCCACGGAGATTGATCGTCTGCCATTTACCCTGTTGCTCGATAAACAGCTGCAGCGAGTTTGACAACCCGTCCGCGGTTCGTCTCGGCCAAAGCGCGTGCCAGCCGAGCGTAGCAAATCTCTCGTCTCAACGGTGATAGAAATTGGAGGGCCGCATAGGGGCAAGACCAAGCCGGCCGATGCGGCCCATCTCGCCTTCACGCGCGAACACCACCACTTTGTCCGTGCGCATCAAGAACATCGTCGGCGAGCGCCGCCATCGTCATCGAGCGCATGCCGTAGAGCTCTTGCAAGGTGCGGAAGCAATCGAGGATGGCGCGCAGAAACGCCAAGTTTTCCTGTAAATCGACCCCGAAATTGTGCGGGTGCCACCATAGGTGAAAAAGCTTTCGGCGGCGGGCCGCCGTCTCCATTGCCGAGGTGATCCGCCGCAAGCGCAGCCGCTCCAACACCGCGCTTTTTCCCGCCGGTCGCAGAAAGCGGCTGGCCGGAATATCCACCATACCATCGACAAGCACCGGCTCATGATCGTGTGGACCGCCGATCGGCAGATAGCTGTCGGCCAAGCGGGACGCGCGCACCAGAGGGGTCTGCTCGGACTCGCTGCGTGCGCGGTGGAACCAAACGCGTTCGTTGCCGCGAAAGGCACGCAGGCCAAATTCGCGACACACCGACAGATGAGCCGGATCGACTTGGTTGCGGGGAAATACGATGCTTGCAAGCTTGACCCCGAGACGGGCGGCGGCGGCCCGCGCAGCCTCCAGGTCGGCGCGAAAGGCCTCGACATCTCCCCCCTCTTCCAAGCAGTAGAAATGCGAGAAGGTATGCGTGCCGATCTCCTGGGCCGGGTGGTCGAGAATCCGCTTGATGAGCGATAGGCCGTAGTAATAGGGGTCGCGCTCCTCGTCCGGCCCGACTTCGTCGAGATAATGGTAGGAGGAAATTCGCGCATTGGTGTAGCGCGGCTTGCGCGTGGGAAGTGCGGCGAGCATCGTCGTGTTCGTCGCGAAAAACAGAAGCCCGACCGTCGCCCAGGTACAGGCGATGTTCCGCTCGGCAAAGAGGTCGAGCAGAGCGGGAATGGCTTGGCGGACACCGAGGATATTGGCGCCGTAATCCGCAATGGTGCGGTTGTCACGCACGCCCCATAACAGCTCGAAATCCAGCGAAATGACGAACGCGCCATACTGCACTGCGCGCCTCCTCGACGGTAACACACGAGGACCATAGGTCGGCATCGGCCGAACGAGCAAGCACGGTCACTCAAAATAGCAGGTTTCGTGCGATCGGTTCCCCTTGCGGTTGGGCGGCGATGTACGCTTAGTGGCTGGGATGAAGGTCTTATTTTTCATCCGCGACCTGGGCGTCGGCGGCAGTCAGCGCCAACTCGCCGTGCTTGCCGC
>JBKOXY010000481.1:0-2632 GCA_046725125.1 Pseudomonadota bacterium
TGCTGCAAATAGCGCGCAACGCTCTCCTCGATCTGTGCCATCCGTCGGTCCATCTTGGCGCGTGTGAAGTTCTTGTCGCGGTTATTCACCGCCTTGAACTTGCTGCCGTCGATCGCAACGCTGGCTTCCGTCAATAGACCCATAGTGCGACAGAGCGCGACAAACCGGGCACAGACCTGGCGGATCGCGCGGCCGTTATCTTTGCGGAAGTCGGCAATCGTCTTGTGATCCGGAGCAAGGCGCCTTGTGAGCCACATCACCTCGACGTTCCGCCCAGCCTCATGCTCGAGCCGGCGGCTCGACTGAACCCGATTGAGATAGCCGTAGACGTAGAGCTTCAGGAGCACCGATGGATGATACGAAGGCCGACCGGTCGCCTCCGGATCGACCCCCTCAAACCCAAGCTCGCCAAGGTTAAGCTCGTCGACAAAGACGTCGATCACCCGAACCGGATTGTCCTCATGAATCCAGTCTTCCAGACATTCAGGAAACAGCGTGCTCTGCGCTCGATCCGTGCCCTCAACAAAGCGCTTCATACGATCCTCCGTAGATCATGCGAGAATCATATGATGCGAATCACCTCAGGCAGCAGCGTTTTCACACAGCCAGGGTCTTGGTCGTGTCAAAACCTTTGCCGGAAGAGCAGATGTAGCAAGGGTTGTGGCCGGGCAGAGAGGGGCTGGACTATGCCCTCATTGCTGCCATGAGGGGTTGGATGCCCATGATGTTCATCACGCGGGTGAGATTGTAGGCGAGGACATGCAGTGCCATCTCGGTGGCAACCTTTGGCAGGCGTTTCATCAGGAAGTGGGTTGCCCCCATCCGCATCTTGAGCGTGGCAAAGGGGTGTTCGGCGGTTTCGCGGCGCTGGCGCATGGCCTGCGGGTTCTGGTCGAGGCGCTTTTGCACGGCCTCCAGTACATGCTCATGCTCCCAGCGTGTAATACGCCGTTGCGGACCGGTCGTGCAGCTAGGCTTGAGCGCGCAATTTCGGCACGCTTTGGTCCAATAGCGCCGCAGTTTCTGCCCCTTCTCCTCGTTCGTGTAGTAGTACTTCAGCTTTTCGCCAGCCGGACAGCGATAGACGTCCTCATCGCTGAGGTAAACGAAGTCCTGCTTGCCGAATCGGCCCCTTGCCTCAAGGCCCGATGTCATCGGTTTGGGAAGCGTCACAGCAATACCCGCGTTGTGGCACGCCAAGATTTGCTCGCCGTTATAGTAGCCGCGATCGGCAACGGCTTCGAGCCGGTCGACCCCGAGAACGTTCTTTGCCTGTGAGGCAATGTTCGCCAGTTGCGCCCGATCCGAGCCACGATTCGTCACCTCGTGCGTTACGATGAGGTGATGTTCGGTATCAACTGCGACTTGGACGTTGTAGCCCACCACGCCGGAGCCACGGCCACTCGTCGCCATCGAGCGGGCATCCGGATCGGTCACTGATATCTGCTGATCTGGTGTCGCCAGCATCTGAGCCTCGATGGCACGAAGGCGTCGCATCTCCTCTTTCAGCTTGGCGATCTTGTCCTTCAGGAGATCCACCTTGGCTTTGAGCGCCTCCGATGGCTCTTGCCGGTCGGCGGTGTCGAGCTGCTGCAAATAGCGCGCAACGCTCTCTTCGATTTGCGCCATCCGTAGCTCCATCTTGGCGCGGGTGAAGTTCTTGTCGCGGTTATTCACCGCCTTGAACTTGCTGCCATCGATCGCGACACTGGCTTCCGTCAACAGGCCCATGGTGCGACAGAGCGCGACAAAACGGGCGCAGACCTGCCGAATGGCGCGGCCGTTATCCTTGCGGAAGTCAGCAATCGTCTTGTGATCCGGAGCAAGGCGCTCAGTGAGCCACATCACCTCGACGTTCCGCCCAGCCTCATGCTCGAGCCGGCGGCTCGACTGAACCCGATTGAGGTAACCGTAGATGTAGAGCTTCAGCAGCACCGAGGGGTGGTAGGAAGGCCGACCGGTCGGCTCCGGATCGACCCCATCGAATCCAAGCGCGCCGAGATCGAGCTCGTCGACAAAGATGTCGATGACCCGAACCGGATTGTCCTCGTGAATCCAGTCCTCCAGGCACTCAGGAAACAGCGTGCTCTGCCCTCGGTCTGCCCCCTCAACGAAGCGCTTCATGCGATCCTCCGCAAAATGATGCGGGAATCATACGATGCGAATCACCTCCGCCGCTGCGTTTTCACACAGCCAGGGTCATTTTCGTCACTGCCGCCATCTCGGCATATCCAATTTACCCCAAGAGCGGACATTCGACCAATCCTGGGTTTATGAGTGCACGCCCTAGACTAGTCTTCGAAAAAACCCTCGAACCGACTAGCCACAACATCGGTGTAGCGGCAAGTTGACCTGATGTCCGAATGCCCGAGATAAAATTGAATCGCACGGGTATCTCGGCCATCGTTTGCGAGCTTAAACCCACAACTATGTCTGAGCCGATGTGGTCTTGCCAAAGCGATCTTTGCCCTCTCCCCCAACCGGATCATGAGCTTGTAGAATCCGTCCGGGGTGAATGGTGCTCGCCGTTCGGTCATGAACAGGTAACGACTGGCGGGCTTCTGTTCGGCCTTGAGCTTCCGTCGGCTCTGATGCTACTTCAGCTTCTACACCTCACATCGCGTTGGACGGA
>JBKOXY010000263.1:0-8518 GCA_046725125.1 Pseudomonadota bacterium
GTCTTGCTCAACTGCGCCAGCGCAGCGTCTTGGGTTCGAGCGGATTGACGAAGGGGCGCCCCTCACTCTGCGCCGCGATCCATTCATCCTTCACGCGCATCCACCAGCGCGCCTGGGTATCGGCGTCGTTGATAAGCATCAGCCGGGGCCGGTGTACAAGGCCTTCGCGCTGCTTCACCACGACTTGGCGGTCCTGATCGAGGAAGGTGTGCATGAACGGCTTGAGCAGCGGCGCGAGCGGCGCCACCCAACCGGGAGAGGCCCAGAATATCTGGTGCACCTCGGTCGCCTCGTCGGTGATCGGAGTAATCGCGGTCAGACCGACGACGGCGTGGCGGTCGCCGTGCACCTCCTCGATGCGCAGCCCGGGAAGCTTGTAGGAAATCTCGGTTTCGACGTGGCGTCCGAGCAGCTTGTAGACCAGGTTCTGCGGCGGCAGCGGATGTCGCACCATCCGCCAGCCGAGCTCGATCGGCTCGAATTGCTTTTCCTTGGGGCGCAGCTTGGTCGGTTGGTGCTTGAACCACCATGACGTATGCACAAAGCCGGCATGGGTCGGATCCATGAGACCGAAAGCGGCGTGATCGGTCGAGCAAGGGAATGGCAGCATGATCGCGGCCGCGGGCGCAGCCTCGTCGGAAAAGACCGGCATGCGCGGCGGCTCGGCCGTCGCGCTCGCGGGTTTGTCCGCCGGTGGGAAATAGATCCATACCAAACCCTGCCGTTCGACGCACGCATAGGCGCCGCAGCGGATCTTGCCGAGCTCGATTTCCTGGCCTTCGCGCAACGAGGGAATCTCGACGCAGGTGCCGCTCACGTCGAAGCGCCAGCCGTGGTAGCAGCACGTGATGGTCTCGCCGTCGAATCGGCCGTAATGCAGCGGGATGCCGCGGTGGGGGCAGATGTCGCGCAACGCAAAAACCCGTCCATCGCGCCCGCGACCGATGATCAGCGGCTCGCCGAGCAGCGTCTTGTGCACGAGCCGCCCGGGGCGCACGTCGGCGCCCACAAGCGCGACGTACCACAACCCGCGCAGAAGTTCGGCTTTGAGGTCGTGCATGGTCTCGTCCCCGGGTGCCGCGGGCCGGCCCGGTCGTCACATCGGCATGAACGGCAGATCGGTATCGCCGGGCTTGCCGCCCGCCTGCGTCAGCATGCAATGCACTTGGCCGCGATGATGCGTCTGGTGGTTGAACATATGCGTGACCAGGAGCCATTTCGGCTTGCGCAGTTCCCGCTTGATGGCGCCGGAGTAATAGGCGAGTTCGCCCGCAAGCGATGCGGCGTCGAGTCGGTCCGCCCAGTCGATGACGACCGCATCGAAGGCCTTGCGCTCGCGCTTGAGCTCGTCCCAGTCGCCATGGAGCGATACGGATTCGGGAATTCCGCCGTCGGGGCGGGGCGTGCCGGCAAGGCGGCTCATCCAGATGCGATCGGCCCAGAGCAGGTGGTTGAGGGTGGCGTGGATCGAGCCGAAGAACGCCCCGCGATCACGTCGCCGCTCGGCGTCGGAAAGCGTGTCGGCGGCGCCATAGAGGTTCTCGTTCTGCCAGCGGTTATAGCGCGCCATGCAATGCACATAGCTGAGGTCGATCATCATTTGGTTCGCAGGACGGACGGCGAAGGACGGATAAGGAAGGGACCATCGTCTCCGTCGTCCATCCTGCGTCCTCTTAATCCTCACGCCGGGATTGCGGCTTTGGCCTTCTCGACAATCGCCGCAAAGGCCGCGGGCTCGCGGATCGCCAGATCCGACAGCACCTTGCGGTCGACCAACAGCCCGGCCTTGCCGAGGCCGCCGATGAACCGGCTGTAGGTCAGCCCGAAGGGGCGCACCGCGGCATTGAGGCGTTGGATCCAGAGCGCCCGGAAGGTGCGCTTGCGGCGCTTGCGGTCGCGATAGGCGTATTGGTTTGCCTTCTCCACCGCCTGTTTGGCGATGCGAATGGTGTTCTTGCGCCGGCCGTAATAGCCCTTGGCGGCCTTCAAGACTTTCTTGTGTTTGGCGTGCCCGGTGACGCCGCGCTTGACGCGTGCCATGGCTGATCTCCTTAACTGACAGCGTGCAACGATTGGGTGCGGATGGCCGCCGGCGGCAGACCGCTGGCGATCAGCCGTTGGGCAAATAGTATTTTTTGATCTTATCGCCGTCGGTCTTGAACAGCACGGCGGTGCCGCGCAATTGGCGGATCTGCTTCTTGGTGCGCTTGATCATGCCGTGGCGCTTGCGGGATTGCTGGTAGAGCACCATCCCGGTCGCGGTCACCTTGAAGCGCTTTTTGGCGCCGGATTTGGTCTTGAGCTTGGGCATTTGGCTCTCCTTGTGCGGCGGCAGCCATGGGCAAGGGCCCGGCCGGCCGGATTTTGCTCGGTTGAGCGTGCTGATTGTGCACTTCACCGTCGCCACGGCAGCCCTTTCGGCCGGGCGGCGGAAGGGCGGCGTTATGGCAGAGGCCAGCGCGAAATACAACCATGACCCGCCTTGATCGGCGCAACGGGTCTGCGCCGGCGGCGTGCCGCCGTCACCGCGGCGCCAGCACCATCACAACCTGGCGGCCTTCGAAGCGCGGTTCCTGCTCGACCTTGGCGACTTTGGAGGTATCGTCCTTGACGCGATTGAGGAGTTGGTAGCCCAGCTCCTGGTGCGCCATCTCGCGCCCGCGGAAGCGCAGCGTGACCTTCACCTTGTCGCCCTCTTCGAAAAAGCGCTGCATCGAGCGCATCTTCACGTCGTAATCGTGGTCGTCGATCATGGGCCGCAGCTTGATCTCCTTGACCTCGACTACCTTCTGTTTCTTGCGGGCTTCCGCCGCCTTCTTCTGCGCCTGGTATTTATATTTGCCGTAATCGAGAATTTTGCAGACGGGCGGGGACGAGTTGGGGGCAATCTCGACGAGATCAAGTCCGGCCTCCTGGGCCTTGTCCAAAGCGATCTGGATTTCAACGGGCCCAAGGTTGTGGCCGTTCTGGTCGATCAATTGGACTTCGCGAACACGGATCTCCTCGTTGATGCGCGGGCCGTCCTTCGGGGCGGGCTGCGCGGGTCTTATTGGGCGACGAATGGCTCTGCTCTCCTCATCTTGTTGCAACGTCCCTGCTGCCGCAGGCCCACGAAGGATCAGGACAAACCGCGCATAAGTCAACGGCTTTCCGTCCGTTTCGCGGCCGAGCCGTCGCGCGCTCTGCCATCCGCTAGAGCTCGCGCGTCAGCAAGGCGCTGTAGACGGCGTGGGTTGCGACCACGGCGCTCTCTGGAGAGAACATGTATTCGGCGAAGTGCCGCGCGCGCTCGGCCATCGTACGGTAGGCGGCATCGTCGAGGGCGAACGCCTCGCTGAGCGCGTGGGCAAAGTCCCCCGCATCGCCCGGCTTGGCCACCCATCCCGTGCGCACGTCCTCCGGCATTTCTGGCGGCGCTGCCACGTGCTCCGGCAAAATGCCGACATCGGACGTGACGACGGGCCGCCCCATGGCTTGCGCTTGGGCCACCACGCGGCCGAGCACGGGCGGCTCGGTCGCGGGCACGACCACGGTATCGGCGGTGGCAAGCGCCGCCGGCATGTCGCGGCAATGACCGGTAAAGCGAATGAACGCCTGCACGCCTTTGACCTGCGCCTCCTTCGCGATGGCGCGCGCGTATTTGCGATAGCTGCGGTGTTCGCCGGCGAGCACGAACACGAAGCCGCGCACACCGCTGTCGAGCAGGGTGCGCGCCACGTCGGGCAGAATGCGCTGGCCATTCCAAGGGGCGACGCGTCCGGGAACGAGCAGGACCCGTGCGGTTTGCGGAATTCGCCACGCCTTGCGCAACGCCTCGATCCGCGCGGCGTCCACCGCCGCGGGATCGAAGGCGGCGATGTCGATGCTGCGTGGGACGATGGTAACCCGCTCGTGCGGAATCTTGTAACGCGCCATGACCGGCGCGGCGGCGAAGTTCGATGGCGTGATCACCCAGTCGCCGCGCGCGAGCGCGCGGGCCCAATAGCCGCGCAGCCCCGAAGCCGGCACGTCGAGCAGCGTGGTGACGAGCCGGACCGGCATCCGCGCCGCCGCCATGTTGGCGATCCAGGCTCCGCCGACGCTTTGGGCGTGCACGATGTCGACCTGCTCGGAGAAGATCAGACGTTCCAGAACGCGTGCGCCTCGCCTGAGCTTGAACGGATTGACCGTGGCGTTCACGAACGGCACCCACTCGCCGCCGCACGCGGTGAGTTCCGCAACCAGCGGTCCATCCTCGGCCGCCACCAGCGCGCGCGCGCCGGACTGCACCAGCGCGGAGGCCACGTTGAGCGCGGCGCGGGCAACGGGCTCCTCGCGCAAGGCCGGCACGATCTGCAGGACAGTCGCGCTCGCCAAGGTGCGCGGGTGCGCATGGCTGTCGTCGTTGCTCACGGAGGCCATTCCCTCGACCCCGATCGGCTTGTTTGCCGCTCAGGCATCCTTGTATTCAATGCCAGCAGGCGGCGAAACACGCCCGACGCAAAACGTGCGCCCAAAGCCAGGTTCCCCAAATGAGCGATCTTTGCCTGAAATTCTTGAACGTTGGAACCGATATTGCGGCCCGCAGCATTGCCGTCCGGTGGCGCGAGGGCGCCGCGCCCGGCCTGTTCTGGCTCGGCGGCTTCAAGTCGGACATGAAGGGCACCAAGGCCGCGGCCCTCGATCTGTGGGCGCAGGACAACGGCCGGGCGATGACGCGTTTCGACTATTCCGGCCACGGCGAATCCGGCGGCAATTTCACCGACGGCACGATCGGCCGCTGGTTCGAGGAGACGCTCGCCGTGTTCGATGCCTTTTGCCGCGGCCCACAGGTCGTGATCGGCTCGTCGATGGGAGGGTGGCTGGCGCTGCTGCTCACACGCGAACTGACACGCCGCACGCAGCCGGACCCGAGCGTGGCGCGCCTCGTGCTGGTCGCGCCGGCGGTCGACTTCACCGAAGAGCTGATGTGGAAACGGTTCCCGCCCGAGGTCAAGCGCGAGATCGAACAAGCCGGCGTTTGGGCGCGCCCGTCGCAGTATTCCGAACAACCCTATCCGATCACCCGCGGCCTGATCGAGGAGGGACGCAGACACCTGCTGCTCGACGGCATGATCGAGACCGGCTGCCCGGTACGGATTCTCCAGGGCGTGCAGGATCCCGACGTGCCGTGGCAGCACACGGTCGAGCTGACCGCTCGCTTTGCCCGCGACGACGTCGTGCTCACGCTGATCAAGGACGGCGACCATCGCCTGTCGCGCCCCGAGGACATCGAACGGCTGATTGCGGCCGTGGCCGAGTCGTGAACGAGCGCAGCCGTCAGCCGTGCTTGGAACGGCTGTCGGCGGGAACCTGCGCGCGCTCGGACATGCCGTAGTCCCGGATCACGCCGGCAATCCGCAATCGATAGTCGGAGAATATTTTCGCCCGCCCGAGAGCCTGCGCATGGCGATGGGGTTCGAGATTTCTCCATGCGCTCACCGCCGCTTCGTCGCGGAAGAATGAAAGCGAGAGCATCTTGCCGGGCTCGTAAAGGCTCTCGAACCGTTCGATGGAGATGAAGCCGTCGATGGTGTCGAGCAGCGGGCGCAGCTCGGCGGCCAGGTCGAGATATCGTTGCTTGTGTCCGGGTTTGGGCCAAACCTCGAAGATGACGGCGATCATTTTGAACACCTTCTCGTTGAGCGCGCCGCTGCGTTCGGCCGTTCCCTACGGCGAAGCGGACAGGCGTTGCGTCGAAAAGCTTAAGCCGCCGAGGCGGCGCCAGCATGCCTCATTTCAACAGAAGCGGCGGCTCAGGTCACGGGCCTGAGGAAGGTACGTTCCTCGCTCAAGATGAAGCGTTGCTCCTGCGCAAAGCGGAAATTGGCCGCGCCTTCGCGATCGGCCTTGAGCCGCGCACGGTAGGCTTCGTAGGCGGCGAGGCTATCGAACGAAATCAGCCCATAGGCGATGGTGTTGGTGCCTTCATGCGGCATCCAGTAGCCGAGGAGATTTCCGCCGCACTTCGGAATGATGGTGAGCCAAGCCCGCGCGTAGTCTTCGAAGGCGTCGCATTGAAACGGATCGAGCTGGTAGCGGATGAAGACCGTGATGGTCATGGCAGCCTCCGGGGATCGCCAGCCCTATCCTGCCGCGTTCGTGGAGAGCATGCTTCGGATATAACCGAACTATGCTTGTCCGGTGGGCGCCGCCCGTCGCGCGCGTTGTCGCCCCAGCCGGACAGCGCGACTGAGGCTAGGCCGGCGCCGCCGGCTTGACGACGGCGAGATGATCGCCGGCCGCATGGAGGGCGCGCAGGCCGTCGCGGTAGGTCGGATAGCGCAGCCTCACGCCGAGCACGGCCTTGAGCTTGTCATTGCGTGCCCGAATGCACCCGTCGTAGAAGCTCAGCGCCATGGGCGAGACCGATTTGCCGGCCTCCGCATAGGGGATCTCCGGCGGCGGATCGATCCCGATGAGGTGTGCCGCAAACGCGATCTGTTCGCTCGGCGAGGCCGGTTCGTCGTCGACAATGTTGAATACGCCGTCGGCGCGGCGCGCGAAGGCCGCATCGATCGCCTGGGCGATGTCGTAGACGTGGACGCGGTTCGAGACGTGGCCGGGCTTGGCGAGGCGGTGCACCGTGCCGCGCAGGAGCCGCACCATTGCATTCTGTCCCGGACCATAGATGCCGCCGAGCCGCAGGATCGCGACCGGCAGGTTTCGTCGCGCCCCGAGCGAGCGCCAGTTAAGCTCCGCGTCGATGCGCGTGCGCCCGCGGCGGGCGAGCGCCGGAATGGTCTGCGCGGTCTCGTCGATCCACGCACCGCCGCTGTCCCCGTAGACGCCGAGGCTCGACAGATAGACCGTGGACTTGAGCCGCGGCGCCCGTGCGATCTCGTCTTCGAACATCGCGAGCACGGGATCGCGACCGTCCGCCGGCGCGGCCGATATGAGCAGTGCATCGGCTTGCGAAATTGCGCCAGCGAGCTCGCGCGACGGCGCCGTCCCATCGAACACCAGTATCTCGGCCGGCCGACCGCCGAGGCGCTCTCGCCCGAGCGCAGCCGCGCGTTGCGCGCTGCGCGTGGTTCCGACGACGCGATCGAAGCGCTTGCCAAATTCGCTGACGTAATGCCGGGCGCAGTAGCCCAGCCCGAGACAAACGAGCGTAGCCATCAGGCCGCCGTCGCCGCGAGCGCTGCCGTCCATTCGTCTGCGACCAGCGGCTCGCTCTCGTGCGCACGATGATCGATCGCAAGCGCGGCGAGCCGTTCCGCCGGCAGAAGGCGGCTGAGCGCCCACACCGCCGCGCCGCGCACCAGCGCCGAGGGATCGCCCAACAATCGGATGGCCTCGGGTGCGAGCGTCGCATCGCCGGAATTGCCGATCGCGATGAGCACATTGCGCACGAAGCGATTGCGTCCGGTGCGCTTGATCGGCGATTTCGAAAACATCTTCCGGAACGCCGCGTCGTCGAGACGGGCGAGATCGGCGAGGCGAGGGGCCTGCAATTCACGCCGCGCCGATAGCTTCAGCTCGTGGCCGGCCTGCGCGAACTTGTTCCACGGGCATACCGCCAGGCAATCGTCGCAGCCGAAGATGCGGTTGCCGATCGCGGCGCGCAGCTCGCGTGGAATCGGCCCCTTGTGCTCGATCGTGAGGTAGGAGATGCAGCGGCGCGCATCGAGCCGATAGGGCGCGGGAAACGCCGCCGTCGGGCAGACATCGAGACAGGCGCGGCAGGAGCCGCAGTGATCGATCTCCGGCGCGTCCGGCGGCAGATCGAGCGTGGTGAAGATCGCGCCGAGGAACAGCCACGACCCGAATTGGCGCGAGACCAAATTCGTGTGCTTGCCCTGCCAGCCGAGGCCGGCGGCGGCGGCGAGCGGCTTCTCCATCACCGCCGCGGTGTCGACGAAAACCTTCACGTCGCCGCCGGCTTGCGCGGTCAGCCAGCCGGCCAGTGCTTTGAGGCGAGACTTGATGACGTCGTGGTAGTCGTCGCCGCGCGCGTAAACCGAGATCGCGCCGCGGTCGCGCCGCCGCAAGATCGCCAGCGGATCGCTATCAGGCCCATCGCCGTAGTTGAGCCCGAGCATGATGATGGAGCGCACCTGCGGCCAGAGCGCGCCCGGGCTCTCGCGCCGCACCGCGGTCGTTTCCATCCAATCCATGTCGCCGTGGGCGCCTTCGGCGAGGAAATGCCGCAGCCGCTCGGCCGCTTGCGGGATCGAATCCGGCCGCGCGATGCCGACGGCGTCGAAGCCGTATTGGCGCGCGGCGCCCAGTAGCGCCGCTTTGAGCGTCGGCGGATCGTTTAGAAGTCGAGGTCGGCGTAGGTCTCCGACGGCGGGATGCCCGCCAGCGTCTCGGCCAGGATCGGACGGAACGACGGGCGCGACTTTATCTGCGCGTACCAGGTCTTCGCGGCCTCGTCTTCGTTCCATGGCACGTCGCCCAGATAGTCGGCCGCCGAGAGGTGCGCGGCCGCGGCGAGATCGGCGTAACTCATCCGCCCCCCTGCGAGCCAATCGCGCGTGCGCACCAGCCAACC
>JBKOXY010000024.1:0-6969 GCA_046725125.1 Pseudomonadota bacterium
ACAACATCGTCAAGGCAATCGCGGCCGGCGCCAAGGCCATGGCGAAGGGGCACGCACAACAGCAGACGTAGGGGGCACGGGCGAAGGCGTCAGGGAGGAGATCGCCATGAGCGCGACCGGAATCGGTGCAGCGGTCCGCCGTAAGGAGGACCAACGCTTCGTGACGGGCAAAGGCCACTACACCGACGACGTCAACCGTGCCGGCCAGTGCTGCGCCTACTTCCTGCGCTCACCTCATGCCCACGCCAACATCAAGACCATCGACGGCAAGGCCGCCGCTGCGATGCCGGGCGTGCTCGCGGTGCTGACCGGCGCAGAGCTCGCCGCCGACAAGATCGGCAATCTCATTTGCGGCTGGATGATCACGTCCAAGGACGGCTCGCAAATGAAGATGGCGCCGCACCCGGCGATCGCCCACGGCAAGGTCAATTATGTTGGCGATGCCGTTGCGGTTGTCATTGGCGAGACGCTTTCCCAGGCGAAAGACGCCGCCGAGAAGGTCAAGGTCGACTACCAACTATTGCCTGCGGTGGCCGATGCGGCCAAGGCGCAAGGGCAGGGCGCGCCGCAAATCCACGAGGTCGCCGCCGGTAACACCATCTATCAATGGCATCTCGGTGATGCGAACGCGGTCGAGGCCGCGTTTAGGGCCGCAAAGCACGTCACCAAGCTCGACCTCATCAACAATCGTCTGGTGCCCAATGCGATCGAGCCGCGCGCGGCGATCGGCGAATACGATGCCGGCTCGGATAGTCTGACGCTGTGGAACACCACGCAGAACCCGCATGTCGCGCGTCTCGTGATGTCGGCCTTCGTCGGTCTCGCCCCCGAGCACAAGCTGCGGGTGATCGCGCCCGATGTGGGCGGAGGGTTCGGCTCCAAGATTTTCATTTATCCGGAGGAGGTCGTCTGCCTGTGGGCGGCGCGCAAAATCGGCCGGCCGGTAAAATGGGTGGCCGAGCGCTCGGAGGCATTCCTCACCGATGCCCATGGCCGCGACCATGTCACGCACGCGGAGATGGCGTTCGACGCCGACGGCAAGATCACGGGTCTGCGCGTCAAGACCATCGCCAATCTAGGCGCCTATATGTCGACGTTCTCGTCTTCGGTGCCGACCTATCTCTACGGCACGTTGCTCTCCGGCCAGTATGAAATCCCGGCGATCTATTGCGAGGTGGATGCGGTCTATACCAACACCGTGCCGGTCGACGCCTATCGCGGTGCCGGCCGCCCGGAGGCGACGTTCGTGGTCGAACGGCTGATCGAGGTCGGCGCGCGGGAAATGGGCGTGGATCCGGTCGATCTGCGCAAGAAGAATTTCATCAAGAAGTTCCCGCATCAGACGCCGGTGATCATGACCTATGACGCCGGCGACTATCACGCGTCGCTCAAAAAGGCGCTGGAGATCGCCGACTACGGGGGCTTCGGCAAGCGCAAGCGCGAGTCCGCCCGCCACGACAAGCTGCGCGGCGTCGGCTTCTCCACCTATATCGAGGCCTGTGGAATTGCGCCGAGCCAAGCCGTCGGCTCGCTCGGCTGCGGCGTCGGGCTGTGGGAATCGGCGGAAGTGCGCGTCAATCCCACCGGCTCGGTCGAAATCCTCACCGGCTGTCACCAGCACGGCCAGGGCCACGAGACCACCTTTGCGCAGGTCGTGTCCGAACGGCTGGGCATCCCGCTCGACAACGTCAGCGTCGTGCACGGCGATACCGACAAGGTGCAATTCGGCATGGGCACCTATGGCTCACGCTCGGGCGCGGTCGGCATCTCCGCGATCGTGAAGGCGCTCGACAAGATCGAGGCCAAGGCGAAGAAGGTCGCGGCTCACATGCTGGAGGCGGCCGAAGGCGACATCGTTTTCCAGGACGGGAAGTTCACGGTCGCGGGCACCGATAAGTCGGCGGCCTGGGGCGAGGTCGCGCTCAACGCCTATATCGCGCACAAATTCGCCGGCCAGGAGCTGGAGCCGGGATTGAAGGAAGGGGCGTTCTACGATCCCACCAACTTCACCTTTCCCGCCGGCTGTCACATCTGCGAGGTCGAGGTCGATCCGCAGACCGGCGAAAGCGAGATCGTCGCCTGGACCGCGGTCGATGATTTCGGCACCGTGGTCAATCCGATGATCGTCGAAGGCCAGGTTCACGGCGGCATCGCGCAGGGCGTGGGCCAGGCGCTGCTCGAGGGCGCGGTCTACGACAAGGACGGCCAACTCGTCACCGGCTCGCTCATGGATTATTGCATGCCACGAGCCCATGACCTGCCGGCGCTCAAGGTCGATATGACCAAGACGGCATCGCCGTCGAACCCGCTCGGCATCAAAGGCTGCGGCGAGGCGGGTGCGATCGCGGCGCCGGTGGCCGTCATCAATGCCATCACCGACGCGATCGGCACCGAGGATTTGGCAATGCCTGCGACCGCGCAGGCGGTATGGCAGGCATTGCAGAAGGCCAGCAACAGACGCGAGGCGACATAGGAGCAGTCACGATGTACGCATTCACCCAACACCGGCCGGCGACGGTGCGGCAGGCCGCGAGCCTGCTGGCCAAGGAAGAGGAAGCCAAACTGCTCGCCGGCGGCCATACCTTGATCCCGACGATGAAGCTGCGTCTGGCCGGGCCCAAGCATCTTGTCGACCTGTCGAAAGTCGAGGGCCTGACCGGCATCGAGATGAAGGGGCGCTCGCTTATCATCGGTGCGATGACGCCTCACGTCGATGTCCAAACCTCGCCGGTCGTCAAAGAGAACATTCCCGCCTTAGCCGAGCTTGCCGGCAAGATCGGAGATCCTGCCGTCCGTCATCGGGGCACCATTGGCGGCTCGACCGCCAACAACGACCCCAACGCCGACTATCCGGCGGCCGTGCTCGGGCTCGGCGCCACCATCATCACCAACAAGCGGCGCATCCACGCCGACGAATTCTTCAAGGGCCTGTTCGAGACCGCGCTCGAGCCGGATGAGATCATCACCAAGGTGCAGTTCCCGAAGGTCAACAAGGCGGCCTATGTGAAATTCCCCAATCCGGCGTCGCGCTATGCGCTGGTCGGGGTGTTCGTGTCGAAGCGCAGTTCGGAGATCCGCGTGGCGGTGACCGGCGCGGGCGCGAATGGCGTGTTTCGCGTGAGCGCATTCGAGCAAGCGCTCAAGAAGCGCTTCGGTGCGAAATCGCTCGAAGGGTTGACCGTGCCAGCCGACGGCATGGCGAGCGACATCCACGGCAGCGCCGAATACCGGGCGCACCTCGTCGGCGTGCTGGCACGGCGGGCGGTCGCGGCGGCGGGGTGACCATCGGGGCGGGGTCAGCAGTCGGCGATCAACCTCATTCCTGACCCTTGACGCCTGACCGCTGAAAGCGGCCCACGTCTGCGTTCTTGGCAGGACAAGCCCGGCGAGGTCGGGCTATAAGTTCGGCGCTATGAAACCGACGCCGCGTTCGTTGCCCGCCTCGATCGACGCCACGCTCGATCTGCTCGCGGCGGCCGATTATCTCGCCGACCGGTCGCTCGCGACCGTGCTCTTTCTCGCGCTCAAGATGGGCCGGCCGCTGTTTCTCGAAGGCGAGGCGGGCGTCGGCAAGACCGAGATCGCCAAGGTGCTCTCTTCGACGCTCGCCCGTCATCTCATCCGGCTGCAATGCTACGAAGGTCTCGATGTCTCGGCAGCGGTTTACGAGTGGAACTATGCCGCGCAGATGATCGCGATCCGCGTCGCCGAGGCCGAAGGCGCCCACGACCGCGAGCGGCTCGAGCACGACGTATTCTCCGAGCGCTTCCTGATCAAGCGACCGCTGCTGCAGGCGCTCGAGCCCGATCCGGCCGGACCTCCGGTACTGCTGATCGACGAGCTCGACCGCGCCGACGAGGCTTTCGAGGCATTCCTTTTGGAGGTGCTCGCCGACTTCCAGGTTACGATCCCGGAGCTCGGCACGGTTAAGGCCGCGCAGCCGCCAATCGTGGTGATCACGTCAAACCGCACCCGCGAAATTCACGACGCGCTCAAGCGCCGCTGCCTCTATCACTGGGTCGGCTATCCAGTCGCGGAGCGCGAATTGAAGATCGTGCGCGCCAAGGTGCCGGGAATCGGCAAGATTTTGTCCGAGCAGGTCGTGCATTTCGTGCAGGCACTGCGCAAAGAGGATCTGTTCAAGGCGCCGGGCGTCGCCGAGACGCTCGACTGGGCCGCCGCGCTCGCCGCGCTCGACGTCGCGACGCTGGATCCCTTGACCGTTTCCGACACGCTTGGCGCGCTGCTCAAATATCAGGACGATATCGCGCGTATCGAAGGGGCAAAGGCGAAGGAGCTCATCGACGAGGTCCGCGCGGAGCTGCGCGCGGCGGAGTAAACGTGCGACGGAATCATGCATCGATTTTTTTCCTTCATCCCTCGACCGGTTTTCGCAGCGGATCATGTCCGCGGTTCGGATGACCTCCGCGCTCAAGGAGAGAGGGCTAGCGGCCGTCTTGCCGAAAACATCGTCCACTTCGCCCGCGCCTTGCGCGCGGCCGGCATTCCGGTCGGTCCCGGAGCGGTGATGGATGCGCTCGCGGCGGTCGAGGCGGCGGGCGTCGGCAGGCGCGACGATTTCTATTGGACGCTGCATGCGGTATTGGTGAAGCGCCACGAGCACTCGCTCATCTTCGACCAGGCGTTCCGCATCTTCTTTCGCCGGCGCGGCATGCTGGACAAGCTGCTCGCGGCCATGCTGCCGCAGGCGCCGCCGCGTGAAGACGAGAAGCCGCCGCCCGGCGCCCAGCGTATCCAGGAGGCATTGTTCTCGAGCCTGGCCGAAGCCGATCGCAAACCGCCGGAAGTCGAGGTCGACGCGCGTCTCACCGTGTCCGACCGCGAGGTGTTACAGAGGAAGGATTTTGCGCAGATGACGGCGGCGGAGATCGCGGCCGCCAAGGACGCAATCAAGCGCCTGGTGCTGTCACTCGACGAGGTGAAGACGCGACGGCTTGCACCCCACCGGCACGGTCATCTCGTCGACATCCGCCGTACCCTGCGCGCAAGCCTGAAAGCCGGCGGCGCGGTGATCGACCTCAAATATCTCGGGCCGCGGTCGAAATCGCCGCCGCTCGTGGCGCTGCTCGATATTTCCGGCTCCATGAGCCAGTACACGCGGCTGTTCTTGCATTTCCTCCATGCGGTGACGGATGCGCGCAAACGTGTCCACACGTTCCTGTTCGGCACCCGGCTCACCAATGTGACGCGCGCGCTCAAGGCCAAGGATCCCGACGAAGCGCTCGCTGCGGTCGCGGCGAACGTCGCCGATTGGTCGGGCGGCACGCGCATCGCGAGCTCGCTGCATGCCTTCAACAAGCTGTGGGCACGCCGCGTGCTCACGGAGGGCGCGATCGTGCTGCTCATCACCGACGGGCTCGAGCGCGACCCCGACGACCGGCTCGCTTTCGAGATCGACCGATTGCACCGTTCCTGCCGGCGGCTGATCTGGCTCAATCCGCTGCTGCGCTTCTCGGGTTTCGAGGCCAAGGCCAAGGGCATTCGGACGATGTTGCCGCACGTTGACGAATTGCGGCCGATCCACAATCTGCAGTCCATGGCGGACCTGGTGCGCGCGCTCTCGGCCACGGGCGGCCGCTCCGGCGATCCAAAGGCTTGGTTGGACAAGGTGGCGTGATGGTCATTGCCGGTCGTGCTCCGGCGATCCATCTAAAGGCATCGAAGGGGAATGGACGGCCCTCGGGGCGAGCCCCGCGGATGAGGCCGAGACGATGGAGGAGAAAATGTTCGCGCGCGATGAAGACATCCTGCGGGCGGCCGAGGACTGGCGGGCGAAAGGACGCGGGGTCGCGCTCGCGACCGTGGTCGAGACCTGGGGCTCGGCGCCGCGGCCGGTAGGTTCGAACTTGGTGATCGACGATCAGGGCAATTTCCTCGGCAGCGTCTCGGGCGGCTGCGTCGAGGGCGCGGTGGTGACCGAAGCGCTCGACGTGATCGAGAGCGGCAAGCCCAAGACGCTCGAATTCGGCGTCGCCGACGAGACCGCCTGGAAGGTCGGGCTCTCCTGTGGCGGCACCATCCGGGTCTTTGTGGAGAAGGTGGAGTAGGACGGGGTACGAATGGCGAATGCTCTCCTTGTTTTACTAATCGCTATTCGCCATTCGCTACTCGCGGTGAGCTGACATGAAACTCGACATTCTTAGAGCCCTCAACGCCGAACGCGCGGCGCGCCGCGCCGCGGTCGTGGTCACCGATATGGCGAGCGGCGAGCAGCGGTTGGTCAAGGCGGCCGACGTGGCGCGCGATCCGCTGAGAGAGGTGATCGAGAAGCACATCCGCCGCGGCAAGAGCGGCATGGCGGAGACGCCGGCAGGCAAGGTCTTCCTCACCGTGCACGTTCCGCCGTCGCAGCTCGTCATCACCGGCGCCGTGCACATCAGCCAGGCGCTGGCGCCGATCGCGAGGCTTCTGGGCTATGATGTGACCATCGTCGATCCGCGCACCGCCTTCGCTTCGATCGAGCGTTTTCCCGACGTGAAGGTGATCGCCGAGTGGCCCGACGTCGCGCTGCCGCCGCTCGGCATCGATCGCTATACCGCCTTCGTCGCTCTCACCCACGACCCCAAGATCGACGACCCCGCGCTCACCCATGCCCTTGCGCGCGACTGCTTCTACATCGGCGCGCTTGGTTCGAAGAAGACCCACGGGCGTCGCGTCGAGCGGCTTAAAGCGCAGGGCCTGTCCGATGCCGCGCTCGCGCGCATCCGTGCGCCCATCGGTCTCGACATCGGCGCGGTCTCGCCCTCCGAGATCGCGGTCGCCATCATGGGCGAGATCACGGCGCAGCTGCGACAGTCTCCGGAGCAGACCTCATGAAGTTCGGCGCGGTGCCGGTGGCCGAGGCCGAGGGCTCGGTCGCGGTCCATTCGATCCGCCAGAGCGGCCTGGTGTTGAAGAAGGGCACCTTGATCGGCAAGGCCGAGATCGCCGCGCTTAAGGCTGCGGGCA
>JBKOXY010000165.1:0-6423 GCA_046725125.1 Pseudomonadota bacterium
CCGAGATCATCGACCAGATCCGGCGCGCGTGCCTGTTCCTGTGGCTGCGCACGGGTCAACGCATGATGATCTACGGCCACTCCGCCGGCGGACATCTCGCCGGCGCTATGGTGGCGACCGACTGGCAGGCGCTTTATCCGAAGGCGCCCCCCGATCTCGTGCCCGCGGCCTATTCGATCTCCGGTCTGTTCGATCTCACGCCGCTCGTCGGGCTTACGATGGCGCAGGATCTGCGCCTCGACGAGGCCGAGGCCCGCCGCGTCTCGCCGCTGTTCTGGCCGGCGCCGAAGGCGCGCGCGTTCGACGCCGTGGTCGGCGCGCTGGAATCGAGCGAGTTCTTGCGCCAGAGCCGCATCGTCGCCGACAGCTGGGGCGCGGCCGGCGCCCAAACCCGCTACGAGGCCATCGCCGGCATGAATCATTTCACCGTGATCGATGCGCTGGCGGATCGGCAAAGCGCCATGGTCGGCCGCCTCACCGAGCTCGCGCCGCAGCGCAAGTAGACTGGCGGCGTCGGACGCCCATGCCGTGACGGCCGCACTATCGCCGATGCCATCGCGGCGATCGAAAAGAACCTGTCCGGCGCGATCAGAAAAATGCCTGGATTCCGGTCTGGGCGCGGCCGAGGATCAGCGCGTGAATGTCGTGCGTGCCTTCGTAGGTGTTGACGGTCTCGAGATTGCACAGCACGCGCATCACGTGGAACTCGTCCGCGATGCCGTTGCCGCCATGGATGTCGCGCGCCACGCGCGCGATCTCGAGCGCCTTGCCGCAATTGTTGCGCTTGAGCAGCGACACCGCCGGCGGCGCGGCGCGGCCTTGCTCCAAGAGCCGCCCGAGCCGGAGCGCCGCGTGCAGGCCGAGCGTGATCTCGGTCTGCATGTCGGCGAGCTTCTTCTGGATGAGCTGATTGGCGGCGAGCGGACGGCCGAACTGCTTGCGGTCGAGCGCGTATTGGCGCGCCCGATGCCAGCAGAACTCCGCCGCGCCGATCGCGCCCCAGGCAATGCCGGCGCGCGCCACGTTGAGGCAGCCGAAGGGGCCGCCCAGGCCTTTGGCGTGCGGCAGCACGTTCTCTTCGGGCACGAACGCATCCTCAAGCACGACCTCCCCGGTGATCGAGGTGCGCAACGAAAGCTTGCCTTCGATCTTGGGCGTGGACAAACCCTTGGTGCCGCGCTCGACCAAAAAGCCGCGGATGACGCCGTCGAGCTTGGCCCATACCAGCGCGAGATCCGCGACCGGCGCGTTGGTGATCCACATCTTGGTGCCGGTGAGCCGGTAGCCGCCCGGCGCTTTGTCCGCGCGCGTCGTCATCGCGCCCGGGTCGGAGCCGTGATCGGGCTCAGTGAGGCCGAAGCAACCGACGATCTCGCCCGAGGCGAGCTTGGGCAAATACCGCTTGCGTTGCGCTTCGCTGCCATAGGCGAAGATCGGATGCATCACCAGCGAGGACTGCACCGACATGGCCGAGCGGTAGCCGGAATCGACCCGCTCGATCTCGCGCGTGATCAGCCCATAGGCGACATAGCCGAGCCCCGCGCCACCGTATTCTTCGGGGATCGTGGGTCCGAGCAGGCCGAGCGCGCCCATCTCGGAGACGATGGCGCGATCGAAACGCTCCTCGCGATTGTCCATGAGCACGCGCGGGAACAGCTTGTCCTGGGCATAGCCGCGCGCGGTGTCGCGCACCATGCGCTCTTCCTCGGTGAGCTCGCCTTCGAAATCGAGCGGATCCTGCCAGTTGAAGGCGGCGTCCTCGCGTTGCGGCGCTGAGCGATGCTTGCGCGTCTCGGTGGCGGTCTGCGGCATGGCATGCTCCCGGGGCTTGCGCTTTGTGGGGCTGACGCGTGTCCTGCGGCGAACCGGTGTCCACCCGGGTCACGTCCGGGGCAAGCTTCGCCGGAGACGCCGCGGTCGCCTTTTCATGCCCACGTTCGTCGGATGGATTCAAGAGGTCCGCCCGCGACACATACCGCCAGTTTGGGCACCGGCGGGCCGGAACCTTGCCTCACTGCGCGATCCGGATATTCTTCTCCTCGACCAGGCGGCCCCACTTCCCCATGTCGTCGGCGAGCACGGCGCGCAACTCCGCGCTGGCGCCGCTCCTGGCCTCCATGCTGAGCGCCTCGAGCTTGGCCTTGACGTCGGGCGTGGCGAGCGCCTGCTTGATGGCGGCCTCGATCTTGTCGACGATCGCCTTCGGCGTGCCGGCCGGCGCGAACGCCCCGATCCAGGTGGCGACGTCGTAGCCGGGCACGCCCGACTCGTCGATCGTCGGCACATCGGGCAGCCGCGGCACGCGCTTTAGGGTCGTCACCGCGAGCGTGCGCAGCTTGCCCGACTGCATCCCGGCATGGGCGGTGGCGAGGTCGGCGAAGATCACCTGCGTCTCGCCCGACATCACGCCGGTGACCGCCGGCGCGCCGCCCCGGAACGGGATGTTGGTGATGTCGACTTGGGCCATGGCCTTGAACAATTCGAGCGCAAGCAGCGTCGCGGTCCCGCCAGAGGCATGATTGAGCTTGCCCGGATTGGCCTTGGCGAACGCGATCAGCTCTCGGATCGACTTGACCGGCACCGCCTCGTTCACCAGCACGACCTCCGCGATCGAGGTGAGGAGCGCGAGCGGCTCGAAGTCGCGTTGCGAATGGTAAGCGAGACTGGGATAGACGACCGGGTTCATCGCCATGGTGCCGTCGTGGGCGACCAAAAGCGTGTAGCCGTCGGGCGGCGACTTCGCGGCGGCTTCCGCGCCGATGATCATGGCGGCGCCCGGGCGATTCTCGATCACCACCGGCTTGCCCCAGCGCTCGGCGAGCGCGGCGGCGACCACGCGCGCGGTGGTGTCGATCGAGCCGCCCGCCGCGGTCGGCACGATGATGCGCACGGTGCGCGCGGGATAGCCGTGGTCGGGAATGGCTTGGGCGTGCGCTCCCGCTAACGAGCCGAGCAGCGCCACCGCGGCCGCCACCAGGCCGCAGGCCGTGGCAGTGAAGGCGCGCCGCTCGACCATGGGCTCCTTCCTCGCCGCGCCCCATCCCCGCATTGCCGCGCCGGGAGCGATCGGCTAATGACGTCTTTTAACGCGCCCGTAGCTCAGCTGGATAGAGCGCTGCCCTCCGAAGGCAGAGGTCGTGAGTTCGAATCTCGCCGGGCGCGCCATAAGATCAATGACTTAGCCAACTCAAACCAATCCCAGTGTCCCGGAAGTGTCCCGGCAAGCAGCCTGCCCGCGCGTTCTCCTGCCCCGCTCGCTATCTCGTAGCCCCGAGCGCCCGAAAGCTCGCCGGCGACCTCGCCAACGGCACGGTGGGGCATAGCGCCGACGCCCAAGGCATGTGGTCAGCGCGCTAGGTGGCTTGGTCAAAATTATTGACGTTGTGCGCAATCGCCAACGCGCCTCATCGAGGAGACGCGCAACGACCCTGTTTCTTACGAGTCTGCGCACGGCACGCTTCAAGGTGGACGCCTTGGCCAGCGATGACGTTCGGCTGACGCGTCCAAGCGGCGGCGCAGCGCTCTCGTCGGCACCAACTTGCGGCGGACAACTTCTCTATGGTCCTGACCGTGCGCTGGTGCAGAAGCTTCGCCGATCAGTAGCGGTAGCTGCTCCAATTGAACAGGTAGTTGATCCCCACCTTGACCATCTGAATGTTGCGGTTGCTCTGGGTGAAAGTGTCGCCGGCGAGGAATGGCGTCCCAGCAGGAACAGTAAATGTCCGATCGTCCAGCCCAAGATAATTATACTCAACCTTCGCCGACCAATTGGGCGCAAAAGCCCATTCGATGCCCGCGCCTAGCAGCCAGCCGCTGTTGGTGTTGTCGTTGGAGACGGTGGTCGATGCGCCGGTCGTTAGATTGGTGACGGTGAAGTCGTCATTGCCGACCCAACCGCCGCCGACCTTGCCATAAAAGAGCCAATAGCCATTCGTCACGCCAAAGCGGGCAGCCAGGGTCGTGATCCATCTATTGTTGGAAGTCACCTGAATCGTTCCGACCGTCGGAACGAACACGGTGCCGGTGTTGTTGTTATTCGCAGCCCCATCGATATCCGCCTCAAATCCGAGAACAAAATTGCTGACTTGCCAGTTGAACCCGAGTTGGCCTCCTCCGATGAAGACGCCGTCGTTGTTTCCGTTGTTGAAGTTGACGCCCAAGAAGGTGTCGGTCACGTCACGGTTGGCCCAGGCCCCGCCAATGTTGCCGCCAAGATAAAATCCGGTCCAAGTGAACGGCGGAGGCGCATAGACCGGAGCCGGAGGCGCATAAGGAGCAGGCCGCGCCGTCACATCAGCGGCATTCGCGGCTATCGATGTTGCTACCAACACTGACAGCGCTGCGGCCGTATGGAATGGCTTCCGCATGATTTGTCCCCAAAATTTGCATCAGATCTGTTCGAGTCCTTTAGTCGCTATCGGCATCAAAAAAGCTTAAAATCGATTTCGGGGGAAAAAAGTTTGAAAGCTGTTGCGGAATTACAACGACAGTCGGGGTGCCACCATTTAATTCATTGTTTACGCTCCCCTAGAGAATGACTCGCGTCTGTGATCCAAAGATGAGAGAGTCAACGCGGCTCGGCTCGGTGCGGCGTTGCTAGCCCCACGCTAGCTCTCCGTTCGCTGCACCAGGCCGAGTCACATCACTCTGGCAGTTCGTCTTAAAGGCTACTCGGTTAAGCTCGCGAGTGGCTATGTCCATCCTGATTCGCCGCAACCGATAGCGGGTCTGTTGGCAGCATTTCGCGAGGACTGAGCGAAACTGGCTACGTCGAGGGTCAAACGTAGCAATCGAATACCGCTGGGGCGCAGAACGACCTTTCCCGAATTCCAGAATTGGCGCGAGAATCAGCCGGCCTTCTTCTGCCGCGCAGATGACCGGCCGGCTTTCTTCGGAGTGCGACGCTGTGCTGGACGCCGTTCGCTTTGCCCGCGCCCACCGCCACGTTCTGCGTCCACGCTTCGGCGAAGCGCATCCATAAGGCTGATGACTTTGGCTGGTTCGCGCGCTCTTGGCGCTTCGATCTTCTCGCCGGACTGCTTCTTCTTTAGCAGTTCCTTCAGCGCGTCTTCGTAGTGGTCCTCGAATTCTTCGGGCTTGAAATGGCCGGACTTGGTTTCGACGATGTGTGAGGCCAGTTCCATCATGTCCTTCGGAATCTTCTCATCCTCAATATCCGCAAAATATTCGTCCTCTTTGCGGACCTCATACGGATATCGCAGCGTCACCCCGAGGAGCCCCTTACCGCGCGGTTCGAGTGCAATGACATGCTCGCGCGACGTGAAGACCACCCTAGCGAGCGCCACCATCCCTTCCTTACGGATGGCCTCGCGAATGACCGCAAATGCCTGTTGGCCGACTTCGCCATCCGGCACGATGTAGTAGGGGCTGTTTAGATATAGCTCGTCGATTTCTTTCTTCGGCACGAACTCGTCGATCTCGATTGTGCGCTTGCTCTCAATGGCGATGGCCTCAAGCTCTTGAGGATCGATCTCAAGATATTCGCCTTTGCCGACTTCGTAGCCCTTGACGATGTCGGATGAATCCACCTCGTCTCCGGTCTCCGCATCCACCTTTCGGTATTTGATGCGATTGCCGGTCTTTTTGTTGATCTGATGGAAGCTGATTTTCTCTCGCTCGGTGCTCGCGGGAAATAATGCAACAGGACACGAGACAAGCGAGAGCTTCAGGTAGCCTTTCCAATATGCACGCGGGGCCACGGCTTACTCCATACAAACAAACGAACGACGCTGCTTCAACCGATATGGAAGCTACTCCGTTCCGAATCCAGGTCGCGTTGCCAATTTGTTCTCGCTCGCTGCCCGGACTAGAATCCCGCCCACAGGTGATTCGTCTGGGAGCCGACCCATGGCTGTTGTCGCTCTAAAACAGAAGCCACTGCTCAAGACCTTCCACGCTACTGTCCATGTCACGCGCGTGGAGCAATGGTGCGTCGAGGCTGAGACCGCCGAAGAAGCCCGTGAGTTGTTAGCCGCCGGTGACGGTCATCGATGCGAGATCGGTGACTGCGTAAATGTGGAAGTTGAGCACGTCGAAGACTGAGAAGCTCTTCAATCGGGACTACTGTGTCAGGTGCACCATAGGAGAGCGTTAGTGTGCAAAGCTTCAATTGCAGCCGTAGTGCTTGCATTGGGAATTGTCTCCCTCGTCCAGGAGGGCACCAACGCAATGGTTGCCCTGCCGGCCGGTTTGCGGCCAGCCTTAACAATGCCGGCTGTCGAAACGGTCGCACTACGTAAAAGTGTCACGGTGACTCGTCATGTCGCAGTCCGACATCGAGGTGTCACCGTCAGAACCCGGCACGTCGCGGTTCGGCATCGAGGCGTCACCAGAACTCGTCACGTCGCAGCCGGACATCGAGGCATCGCGGTTAGAACCCGGCACGTCGCATTTCGACATCGA
>JBKOXY010000167.1:0-6518 GCA_046725125.1 Pseudomonadota bacterium
CAATACCTGCGCGGTGACGGCGGAGGCGGTGCGGCAGTCGCGCCAGGCCATCCGCAAGCTCAAGCGCGAGCATCCCGATGCGCCCATCGTGGTCACGGGCTGCGCGGCGCAGACCGAACCCAAAACCTTCGCGGACATGCCGGAGGTCGCATTGGTGTTGGGCAACGAGGAGAAGATCAGCGCGCAGGCCTGGCGCCAGCATCGCGACGTTTTGGCGCGATCATCCTTCGGCCTCGCCGCCGAGGAAAAGGTCGTGGTCAACGACATCATGGCGGTGACGGAGACGGCCGCGCATCTCATCGACGGCCTCGAGGGCCGCTCGCGCGCCTTCGTGCAGGTGCAGAATGGCTGCGATCACCGCTGCACCTTCTGCATCATTCCGTATGGCCGCGGCAATTCGCGCTCGGTGCCCATGGGCGAGGTGGTCGCGCAGGTGCGCAGGCTCTGCGAACGCGGCTATCGCGAGGTCGTTCTCACCGGCGTCGATCTCACGAGCTATGGCGGGAATCTTCCCGGCGCGCCCAAGCTCGGCACGCTGGTGAAGCAGATTTTGAAACACGTGCCGGAGCTCGCGCGGCTGCGACTCTCGTCGATCGATTCGGTCGAGGCCGACCGCGACCTCCTCGATGCGTTCGCCAACGACGCGCGGCTGATGCCGCATCTACATCTCTCGCTACAGGCGGGCGACGATCTCATCTTGAAGCGAATGAAGCGCCGGCATCTGCGCGCCGATGCCATCGCCTTCTGCGAATCGGTGCGGCGACTACGGCCTGACGTCGTCTTCGGCGGCGACATCATCGCCGGGTTCCCGACCGAGACCGAGGACATGTTCGCGCGGTCGCTCGATCTCGTCGATGCATGCGGGCTCACACATCTCCACGTCTTTCCGTTCTCGCCACGTCCCGGCACGCCCGCCGCGCGCATGCCGCAAATCAGCCGGGAGGTGATCAAGGACCGCGCCCGGCGGCTGCGCGAAAAAGGCGAGGCGGCGCTGCGCCGTCATCTCGATGCGCAGGTGGGCCGCAGGCATCGTGTCCTGACCGAATCCCGTGAGCTTGGCCGCACCGAGCACTTCACGCACGCGCGTCTTGCGGCGCCGATAGAGCCGGGGATCATCCTCGACGTCACCGCCACCGGGCATGACGGCCGGCAACTCCTTGCCGCGTAAGGGCAAGAGCGAAGCTATTTTTTTGCCTGCGTGCTATAAGCCATGGTCTCTTGGGAGCCTGATATGTCGGATTTTCGCGATCACATCGTTACCAGCATCGAGGCGCTGGAACGCATCTACGGTGAACCCTATGGGCCGTCGATCGCCAAGGAGACCGACAGCATCACCACCCATTACCGCGCCTTCATCGAGGCGGCGCCATTCTTCGCGCTGGCCACGATCGGCCCCGACGGCCTCGATTGCTCCCCGCGCGGCGATGCGCCGGGCTTCGTGCGCATCCACGACGAGAAGACGCTGCTTGTTCCCGACCGGCGCGGCAATAACCGCATCGACAGCCTGCGCAACATCCTTTCGGACCCGCGCGTGGCGCTGCTCTTCCTCATTCCGGGCTGCGGCGAGACCATTCGCATCAACGGCCGCGCCGCAATCTCGACCGATCCGGAGCTGTGCGCGAGCTTTGCAGTGAACGAGAAGGCCCCGCGCGCGGTGCTCATCGTGTCGGTCGATCGCATCTTTTATCAGTGCGCGAAGGCGATCGTGCGCTCGAAGCTGTGGGATCCATCGCGCCACGTCGAGCGCAAGAGTCTGCCGAGCAACGGCACGATTCTCGCCGAGTTGACCGACGGAAAGCTCGGCGGCGAGGCCCATGACCGTGCCGCACCCGAGCGCTTAAAGGCGACGCTGTACTGAGCGCGGCGCGCTCCTTGGGCGACATCGCGGTCATTGCGCCGGCGCATCCCCCGGCCATCCGCACGCGCGCAGAAGTTGCTGCATGTGCGACGGCACCGGCGCGCTGACGCGGATCGGCGCGCGGTTCTTGTAGAGCGGCACCACGATCTCGCGTGCGTGCAGGTTAAGGCCGGGAGTGTCCGTCCGCGAGGCGCCTCCATAGACGCTGTCGCCGACGATCGGCCATCCCATGGCAGCGCAATGCACGCGCAGTTGATGGGTGCGGCCGGTGAGCGGCTCGAGCGCAAGCCAAGTGAGGTCATGGCTTTCGTCACCGCCGGTGGAAGGAAACCGAGTGCGCCCCATCACCTTCCACGTGGTCACCGCCGGCTGGCCCGAGGGATCGTGTTTCATCCACCAGCCGCGTGTTGCGTCCTTGCGGCCGAGGGGCAGTTCGATGCGGCCTTGGTCCTGCGGCGGCACGCCCGCGACCACCGCCCAATAGATCTTGCCGACTTTCCCGCCCTTGAACAGGCGGCCGAGCGCGGCCAGCGCCTTGCGATGGCGGCCGAGCACCAGGCAGCCGGAGGTGTCGCGGTCGAGACGATGGGCGAGCGCGGGTGAGCGCGGCAGGCCGAAGCGCAGCGCGCCGAAATAGTCTTCGAGACTCTCGCCGCCCTTCGGCCCTTTGTGAACGGCCAAGCCCGCCGGTTTGTCGATCACCAGCATCAGGCCGTCGCGATAGATGAGCCGAGCCACTATCTCTTCCGGGGTCATGGACACTTACCAAGATTCGGCGAAACCGCTATCACCACGGTGATCGCGAGCGAACCGGAAGACTATGAACGATCAATCGACAGAGAAGCAAAGCTGGTGGCAGCGGCTCAGCGGCGGTCTCAAGCGCACGTCGGCGTCGATCGGCGGCGCCGTCACCGATCTCGTTGCCAAGCGCAGGCTCGACCAGGCGATGCTCGACGAGATCGAGGAGGTGCTGATCCGCGCCGATCTCGGCGTCGAGAGCGCGGCCAGGATCGCCGCGGCGGTGGGCGAAGGACGTTACGACAAGTCGATCACGGCAGATGAGGTGAAAGCGGTCGTCGCCACCGAGGTTGAGAAGGTCCTCACCCCGGTGGCCAAGCCGCTCTTGATCGGCGAGCGAAAGCCTTTCGTTGCGCTCGTCGTCGGCGTCAACGGCTCGGGCAAGACCACCACCATCGGCAAGCTCGCCGCCAAGTTTCGCGCCGAGGGCCGCTCGGTGATGCTCGCCGCCGGCGATACCTTCCGTGCGGCCGCCATCGACCAGCTCAACATCTGGGGGGGGCGCAGCGGTGCGTCGGTGATCGCGCGCGCGCCGGGCGCCGACGCCGCCGGCCTCGCTTTCGACGCGCTCACCGAAGCGCGCGGCGAGGACGTGGACGTGCTGCTCGTCGACACTGCCGGCCGCCTGCAGAACAAGGCGGTGCTGATGGACGAGCTCCAGAAGATCGTGCGCGTGATGAAAAAGGTCGATCCCGCGGTGCCGCATGCCGTTCTGTTGGTGCTCGACGCCACGGTCGGTCAGAATGCGCTCTCCCAGGTCGAGGTCTTTCGCGACATCGCCGGCGTCACTGGTCTTGTCATGACCAAGCTCGACGGTACCGCGCGCGGCGGGATCTTGGTTGCCATTGCGGCGAAATACGGTCTGCCGGTACATTTCATCGGGGTGGGCGAAGGTATCGACGACCTCGCGCCGTTCTCGGCGAAGGATTTCGCACGAGCGATCGCGGGGATTGAATGAAAATCGTGTCTCGCGCGGGCGACCGTGAAAGTCCACCGACGAGATGGCAATTGCCGATCGGCCACGCTACACAGCGCCCATGACCGCGAAAAAACCTCAGCTCAACCCCCTCCTCAAGCTCGTGCTCGATCTCGGGCCGTTGCTGCTGTTCTTCCTCGCCAATTCGCGCCCGGCGCTGTTCCTGCCGCTGGTCTCGCCCATATTGCCTGCGGACATTGCCTCAGGCGAGCGCACCGGCATCTTCGTCGCGACCGCAGTGTTCATGGTCGCTGTGGTGGTCGCGCTCGCGGTGTCGTACGCGCTGACGCGGCACTTGCCGGTCATGCCGCTCGTCACCGCGGTCGTCGTGCTGGTGTTTGGGTCGCTCACGCTGGTCCTGCACGACGAGCTCTTCATCAAGCTCAAGCCCACCATCATCTATCTGTTGTTCGGGGCCGTGCTGCTCAGCGGGCTCGCCGTTGGCAAGTCGTTGCTCGGCATGGTGTTCGATTCCGTCTTCCATCTCACCGAGGAAGGTTGGCGCAAGCTGACCTTGCGCTGGGCGCTGTTCTTCTTTGCGCTCGCAATCCTCAACGAGATCGTCTGGCGCTCACAGACGACCGACGTGTGGGTGAGCTTCAAGGTGTTCGGCGTGGTCCCGCTGACCTTCTTGTTCGCCGCCTTGCAATATCCGCTGTTGACGCGATACGCCGCGCCGGAGAAGGCGCAAGAGCGGTAGTTATCGATTGGCGAGCGCCTGCTCGATCGCCGGCTTCAGGGCGGTGTCGAGATTATCGGGCGTGATCGGCCCGATCAGCTTGTAGGCGATGCGGCCGTCGCGACCGATGACGAAGGTCTCGGGCACCCCGTACACCCCCCATTCGATGGCGGCGCGGCCGTTGCTGTCGGTTCCGTTGGCGGCAAACGGATTGCCATAGCGGCCGAGAAAACGCCGCGCATTGTCGGGCTGGTCCTTGTAATTGATGCCGACGACGCGCACGCGCGGGTCCGCCGCCAGCGTCATGAGCAGCGCCGCTTCCTCGCGGCACGGCACGCACCACGACGCCCACACATTGAGCACCGTCACTTGGCCCTTGAAATCCGCGCTGTCGAGGCCGGGAACCGCCCTGCCGTCGCGCTCGAGGCCGGCAAGCGGCGGCAGATCGGTCCGCGGGGCAGGATGTCCGATCAAGGCCGATGGAATGTGCGAAGGATCGCCGGCACCGAGCCGCAGCACGAACACCGCGGCGAGCGCCAGAAAGGCGACGAGCGGGATGAACACGATAATTCGGCGCCGCCACGCGCCCGCACCCTTGTCGACCAGGTTCTTTTCAGCCAACTTCTTTTCGATCACGCTCACAATGTCTCCTCATGCGCGCGCTCCGAGCGCCGCGAAATCCCCTGCGCTTCGAAGGCGTCGAGCATGCGGCTCAAATGCCGGCGGTCGAACACGATCCACGCGACTAGTGCCGCCACGATTGCGATCGCGGCGGCATACGCAGTTACGATGAACGCGGCGTGTGGACCGAGATTCATCGTCAGGGTCCCGCCGGCGCGTCGGCCCGCATCATCATCATGGTACGCACGCGCCGCCGCATGATCTCGTTGCGCATGGCGGCCAGATGCAGCGTCAGGAACAACAGCGTGAATGCAACGAGCATGACGATCAGCGGCACGAGGATGGTGGGATGGATCGTCGATCCGCCCAGGCGGAGCACCGAGGCCGGTTGGTGCAGCGTGTTCCACCAATCCACCGAGAACTTGATGATGGGGATGTTGATCGCGCCGACGAGCGTGAGGACAGCGACCGCCCGCGCGGCCCGCGTCGGATCATCGATCGTTCGCCACAATGCGATCACGCCGAGATACATCAGGAACAGGACCAGCACCGAGGTCAGCCGCGCATCCCAAACCCAGTAGGTTCCCCACATCGGACGGCCCCACAGCGAGCCGGTGACGAGGCACATCAGCGTGAACGCCGCGCCGATCGGCGCCGCGGCCTTGGCGGCGACGTCGGCGAGCGGATGCCGCCACACCAGCGTGCCGAGCGCGGCGGCGCTCATCAATATCCATGCAAAGATGCCGAGCCATGCGGCCGGCACGTGAATGAACATGATCTTGACGGTCGCGCCCTGTTGATAGTCGTCGGGCGCGAGGTAGGCCTGGCTGATGCCGAACGCGAACGCCAACAGCGTCGCGGACGAAAGCCACGGCAGCACGCGGTCGGTGAGGGCCGAGAAGCGAGAGGGATTGGCGAGATCGATCAGGGTCATCGCAACTCTCTTGTGGCTTGAGTTCCTAGTTGTCCTCCACGCCGGCGGCAATGTGGCGAGCTTCTCGCTCCCTCGCCCTTCACGATCGCGTCATTGCGGCATCGCTCATTCCAGCCCTTGCCGCAGCGCGATCGCCGCGGCCATGGGGCCGATGACGAGGCTTATCAGCGTCAGCGCGCAGAGAATACTAAATGGCGTGCCGAACGGGATCGGCCCGACAATCACCGCGTTCGAGGCCGCGACGCCGAAGATCAGCACGGGAACCGTCAACGGCAAGACCAGAATCGCGAGCAGGAGGCCGCCGCGCCGCAGCGCAACGGTGAGAGCTGCGCCGATGAGGCCGATGAGCGTCAGCGCCGGCGTGCCCACCAGCAAGGTGAGTGCAACCGCTCCGGTCGCCTTCGGGTCGAGATTGAGCAGCAGGCCGAGGAGCGGCGCCGCAACGACGAGCGGCAGGCCGGTGGTGAGCCAATGCGCGAGCGCTTTGGCGGCGACGGCGAGTTCGAGCGGCACGCGCGCCGTCAGGATCAGGTCGAGCGAGCCATCCTCATGATCCATTGCCACCAGGCGGTCGAGTGCGAGCAGGCTCGCGAGCAGTGCGCCGAGCCAGAGGATCGCTGGCCCGATGCGCGCAAGCAGCGCGAGGTCGGGG
>JBKOXY010000069.1:0-3252 GCA_046725125.1 Pseudomonadota bacterium
TGCGTTCTACGCGGCAACCAAGGCCGAAGTGGTGATTCTGACGCGGCGTTTTGCCATGGAGCTGGGTTCGCACGGCATTACAGTCAACGCCGTGGCACCAGGCTTCGTCCGCACCGACATGACGCTACGTGGCCGGGGCGCAGCGGACTGGCCGGGGACGGAGGAAGGCTTCGCAGCACGAGCGATGATGGGCCGCATCGGTGAACCCGAGGACATCGCCAATGCGGTGGTGTTCCTGGCTTCACCGGAGTCAGGTTGGATTACGGCACAGGTGCTGACGGTGGACGGTGGACGGATGGACTACATTGGACACGCTTAGATCGAGCGCTGCGCAGGTAGCGCGTGATGTCCAATCGCGGATGGTGCCTTAGCGCCACATGCGCCGTAAACGTGCTGTGATGTCGACGGGGTCGGTCGTCTTCTTGACGGCTAAGGTCGTCGGGGGAGCTTCTGGCCAAGCACAGCTTTCGAAGCGGTCCAGAATCCCAGCGGGTATGAACCGGCTGCGTGAGGCATACATGTGCCGGTCGCCATTGCTCTTCTGCTGATGCGCAAAGAAGCGCTGGGGGAGGATCACGTGCAAATGATCTTTGGCGCGTGTCATCGCGACATAGAGCAGACGACGCTCTTCCTCAATCTCCGCGGTATTGCCTGTGCTGAGGTCAGACGGTATGCAGCCGTCGATCGCGTTCAGAATAAACACCGACCTCCATTCCTGTCCCTTGGCAGAATGAATGGTCGAAAGTATTAGGTAATCCTCATCCAATAGCGGTACTCCAGCCTGGTCGCTTGTCGCGTCGGGCGGATCGAGCGTTAGCTCAGTGAGGAAGCGTTCCCGCGTGGGATAAGTCGAAGCAATCTGCACGAGCTGTGCCAGATCGGCTTGGCGCATGACAGCATCTTCGTACATGCGCTCCAGATGCGGCATGTACCAGCGGCAAACGAGGTCAAGTTCCGCAGGCCATCCGGGAGATCTGCCACCCACAACGCGGATTGTTTCGACGAAGGATGGCCATGCTTCGGCAGCCGCGGCAGGCGGAGCGAAGGCTTGGATGGCCCGCAGCGCATCGGGGGATTCGGCAATGTGGGCAAGAAGACCTGCGGCCGTCGCCGGACCCACGCCCGGCAAGAGCTGCATAACTCGAAATCCGGCAACGCGATCTCGCGCGTTCTCCGCCCAACGCAGAAACGCCAAGACATCCTTGATATGCGCAGCTTCTAGGAACTTTAGCCCGCCGAATTTCACGAAGCGGATGTTACGGCGGGTTAGCTCGATTTCGAGCGGAGCGCTGTGATGGGAGGCCCTGAACAGCACTGCCTGTGCTTTGAGCAAAATGCCCCGCTCGCGGTTCTCCAGAATCTTCTCCGCCAGGTAGCGCGCCTGATCCGCTTCATCGCGGACACTGACCAATCGAGGCCGCTCAGCCGATGCGCGCTCCGACCAGAGCTTCTTGGTGAAGCGCTCCTGGGCCAGATCCATGACTGCATTCGCCGCGGCGAGGATGGGCTGAGTTGACCGGTAGTTGCGTTCGAGCGTCGCGATTTCGGCGCGCGGACTGAAATGCCCAGGGAAATCGAGAATGTTGCGCACGGTCGCCGCGCGAAACGAATAGATGGATTGCGCATCGTCGCCGACCACCGTGAGCCCCTTACCGTTTGGCTTAAGAGCCAAAAGGATGGAGGCTTGAAGTCGATTGGTGTCCTGATATTCGTCGACCAGAACGTGATCGAACCGCTCGGCAACATCGGCGGCGAGGGATGGCTCCATCATCATCTGCGCCCAATAGAGCAAAAGGTCGTCATAATCGAGCACAGCCTGGCGCTGCTTTGTCTCGACATACGCTGAAAATAGCCGACGCAGCTCAGGTTCCCAGCTTGCGCACCATGGAAAGAAGGAGGCGAGCACGTCCTCCAAGGGGCTCTCGGTGTTCACGACGCGCGAGTAAACCGATAAGCACGTGCCTTTCGCGGGGAAACGTTTATCCATCTTCGAGAAGCCAAGATCGTGCCGAACAAGATTCAGGAGATCGGCAGAGTCTTCGCGGTCATGAATTGTGAACGATGGCGATAGTCCGATCTGATGCGCGTGCTCTCGCAGGAGGCGGGCGCCGACGGCATGAAAGGTGCCCGACCAAGTGAGCGCACCTGTCATCACGCCTGCGTTTTGCCCCAGGGCAGAGGCCGTAATGCGCTCGACACGGCGTATCATCTCAGTCGCAGCACGGCGGGAAAAAGTCAGCAGGAGGATGCGCCGTGGATCGATTCCGTTAACGATCAGGTTCGCCACCCGGTGGGCCAAGGTGTTCGTCTTGCCGGACCCCGCGCCCGCAATGACCAGGAGCGGTCCCGCATCGGCGTAATTTGGCCCGCCGTATTCGGCTGCGCATCGTTGTTCTGGATTGAGATTCGCGAGGTAAGAAGATTTCATCAGTCGCTCCGCACGACTCACAACAGAGCCACACAGAATCCTTTACCATCCGCAATGTTAATAGGAAGGAACTGCCTGATTTATTTCGACACCGCGTGGCGCGCCGCCATGGTGGCCAGTTGAACCCGCCGGCCGTTGAAAAATCCATCGGGGCTGACGAAGAGGGCATCGGCTCGCTCGCGCACAAGCGCTGCAAATGCGGCATCGATCTCGCGGCTGCGCGCGCTTGCAGCCGACTTTAACTCTTATCCTTGTCGCTCAGCCGGTCGAGACGCTTCTGCATCTCTTCCATCTGGCGCTTGAGGTCGTTGATTTCCTCGCCGCTGCCGCCCGGTTGCGCATTGCTCTTGTCCGCGTCTGCCGCCAGCTGCCCCTCGCGCCGCGCGAACGGCGTGAACATGGCAAACGCGCGCTCGAACATCTCCATGTTCCGCCGAACCTGGTCCTCGAGCGCGCCGAACGGGCTGCCGCCGAAGGCCTGCGCCATATGCTCGCGGAATTTTTCCTGCTCGCGGGTGAGCGAGTCGATGGAGACTTCGAGATAGCGCGGCACCAGCATCTGCATGCTGTCGCCGTAGAAGCGGATGAGCTGACGCAGGAAGGCGATGGGCATAAGACTTTGCCCCTCCTTGTTCTCCTGCTCGAAGATGATTTGCGCCAAGACTTGGCGGGTGATGTCCTCGCCGGTCTTGGCGTCGTGAACGATGAAATCCTCGCCCGCCTTCACCATGGCCGCGAGGTCTTCGAGCGTGACGTAGGTACTGGTGCCGGTGTTGTAGAGCCGGCGGTTGGCGTATTTCTTGATGGTGACCGGTTCCGCGGGC
>JBKOXY010000118.1:0-6918 GCA_046725125.1 Pseudomonadota bacterium
CGGCTTGAGCAGGTTCGAGGCGTCCATCGCGCCGCCGGAGGTCGCGCCGGCGCCGATCACGGTGTGGATCTCGTCGATGAACATGATCGCGCCGGGATAGGCCTCGAGCTCCTTGATCACCTGCTTGAGACGTTCCTCGAAGTCGCCACGATAGCGCGTGCCCGCGAGCAGCGTGCCCATGTCGAGCGCGAACACGGTCGCGTTCCTGAGCACGTCGGGGACCTCGCCGTGCACGATGCGTCGCGCCAGGCCCTCGGCGATCGCGGTCTTGCCGACGCCGGCGTCGCCGACGAACAGCGGGTTGTTCTTCTGCCGGCGGCACAGCACCTGGATGGTGCGGCTGATTTCGGCCGAGCGCCCGATCAGCGGATCGATCCTGCCCTCGCGCGCCTTCTTGTTGAGGTTGATGCAATAGGCCTCGAGCGCGTCGCCCTTCTTCTTCGTTTCGTCGCCGGTCTTGGTGTCGGTGTCCTCCTCGGCGCCGCGCACCGGGCGCGCTTCCGACATGCCGGGCCGCTTGGCGATGCCGTGGCTGATGTAATTGACGGCGTCGTAGCGCGTCATGTCCTGCTCTTGCAGGAAATACGCGGCGTGGCTCTCGCGCTCGGCGAAAATCGCGACCAGCACGTTGGCGCCGGTCACCTCCTCGCGGCCCGACGACTGCACGTGGATGACGGCACGCTGGATGACGCGCTGGAAGCCGGCGGTCGGTTTGGAATCCTCGTTGCCGTCGCTGACCAGGTTTTCGAGCTCGCTCTCGAGATAGGCGGTGAGGCTGCGTCGCAGCTTGTCGAGGTCGACATTGCACGCGCGCATGACCGCGGCGGCGTCCTGATCGTCGATCAGCGCAAGCAGAAGATGTTCGAGCGTGGCGTATTCGTGATGGCGCTCATTGGCAAGCGCAAGGGCGCGGTGCAGGGATTGTTCGAGATTGCGTGAAAACGTCGGCATGTCAGCTCTCGTGTCAACCCGTTATATGGCCCCGGCGTTCCCGTTTTTCCATCGTCGTTACTTTTTTTCCATCACGCACTGCAGAGGATGCTGGTGTTTGCGGGCAAAGTCCATAACCTGCGTCACCTTGGTCTCGGCCACTTCGTAGGTATAGATCCCGCACTCGCCGATGCCGTGCTGGTGCACGTGCATCATGATTCGGTGGGCGGTCCCGTGATCCTTGTTGAAGAAGCGCTCGAGCACATGGACCACGAACTCCATAGGCGTGTAGTCGTCGTTCAACAGCAACACGCGGTAGAGATTGGGCCGCTTGGTCTGCGGCTTGGTCTTGGTGATGACCGCGGTGCCCGGCGCACCCGCCCCTCGCCGTTTGCTGGTGTCATCGCCTAGACGCGGGGCAGCAGGCCCGTTTGCGACGCTTGCATTCATTTCGGTTCGTCTTCGGCTCATGGGTACTTTACGGGTCAGGACATGGCAGCTTTGGGGCGCAAAAACAGCGGACCGTCGATGCATCATAATAAGGACGTCGCCGCCCCGGTTCCAGATTGTCATATTCCCGCGATTCGTCGGGAATTCCGACGTACTTTAGTGTTTTGCAAATCCCGTGCCGGCCCGCCCGTGGCGGGCTCGATCGACCGACCCAATTGCGGACAATTCGGGGCAAATTCATCGGAAACCTGCGGATTTCTCTCGCAACGTTGCAAAGGTCCATGCGCGCGCAACCCGCCGCCGACGGGACGCGCTTTCTGATGTCGAGCTTAAGGTTCAAGCGCCCAGCTGGAGCAGCAGCCGCCGCGGCGCTGCGGTAGCTTCGACGGAAGCGACATTTTTGCAAATACCGGCCTCGGCGGCGCGATCATCGCCCGGCGCCTTTAGCGCGCCGTTCTGGCGCAGGCTTATCACCTCGCGCGCGAGCGAGCTTCGTTCAAAAATAAAGCCCGGCTCGTGCGGCCGGGCTCATCATCGGCGCCGAAGCGACGCGTTACTTCACCGAGGCGACTTTCCCGAAATGGCTCTCGAACGGCTTGTAGGCCTCCCTGGCGAGGTCGGCATAAAGCTCGCCGAGCTTGGTCGCCTCAGCCACAAAGCCCTCATAAGAGCTCTTGGCGTAGTCGGTCTGCACCTCGATCGCCTTTTCGAGCGACTTCGCGCCGATGAGTTTCTCGGTCGCGGCGGTGCTTTGCTCGAATACCTTCTTGGAGTAATCGGCGATCTCGACCGTGATCGCCTGCAGACTCTTCGAAAGCGCGCCGAACGACTTCAGCGTCGCATCCATATTGTCCTTACCGAAGTTCTGGATCTCGTCGATATTCTTGACCATGTCCTACCTCTCCCGGCGGCGTCGCCGATTGCCTGTTGCGTGTGACTTTCCTCGCATGTCTCCAGCCAGCCAGCCGGATTAATCGGCATATATTGCATCGCACAAAAATGTCAAGCCTTTATTTTGCAGTGCAATATGGTAGTCCGCTCCGGGGCTTAACGGTTTTGCAATCGGCCTCCCCTAGCGTGCCGACCGTGCCGCGGCGGGCGGCGGTGGAGAGCCGTCCGGTTCGAAATCGGACGTAGGAGGACGCCAAAAAGGTCGGAACAAAAGTCAGAAAACCGCCCTTTTTGACTCGTCCAATCGCCTCACCTCGGCACGACAGGGGTGTCAGCGCTTCGCACGGAGCGCGAAGGGGAACGAGGACGGGGGAAATATCATGCTGCGGATCCGGACCGGAGCCCGTTACGGGCTTCGTTGGGGTTTGTGCGGTTTTGTTGCTGCTGTTCTCACGCTATCAAACGACCCAACCCACGCCGCGCCTTACGCTGATATCGTCGTGGATGCCAATTCCGGCGCGGTGCTGCACGCGACCAATCCGGACGCGCGGCGCCACCCGGCATCGCTCACTAAAATCATGACGCTCTATCTGCTGTTCGAGCAGCTCGAAGCCGGCAAGCTCAAGCTCGACAGTCCGCTCAAAGTGTCCGCCGAAGCCGCCGGACAGACGCCCACCAAGCTCGGTCTCAAGCCCGGAAGCACCCTTGCGGTCGAAGATGCGATCAAGGGCATGGTCACGCGTTCGGCGAACGACGCCGCCGTCGTGGTCGCCGAGGCGATCGCGGGCAATGAGGATGACTTCGCCAAACTGATGACGCGCAAGGCGCAAGCGCTGGGCATGAAGAACACCGTCTACAAGAACGCCTCCGGCCTGCCCGACGACAACCAAGTCACCACGGCACGCGATCAATCCACGCTCGGGCGCGCCATCCAGGAACGCTTCCCGCGCTATTACAAATATTTCTCGATCCGCTCGTTCACCTTCCGGGGTGAGTCGATCTCCAACCACAACCATCTGCTCGGAAAGGTCGAGGGCGTCGACGGCATCAAGACCGGCTATATCAACGCCTCCGGATTCAATCTGGTGACTTCGGTGCATCGCGGGAATCGTTATCTCGTGGCCGTCGTCATGGGCGGCAGCAGCGGGGGCAGCCGCGACGCGCGCATGCGCGAGCTGATCAGCGAGAAGATCGCGCAAGCATCGACCAAGCGCACGGCGCCGATGGTCGCCGAAGCAAGCGGGACGTCGGACGCCAAGCCCGAGCCGATGGTTGTGACCAAGGCCGAGGCCAAGCCCGAGCCGATGGTGGCAGCCAAGGCCGAGCCCAAGCCCGAGCCCAAGCCCGAGCCCATGGTCGTAACCAAGCCCGAGCCGAAAGTTGCTGCGGCCAAAGTCGAACCGAAGGAGGAGCCGAAGGCTGAGGCCAAAGCCGAGCCGCGGTTTGCCGTCGCCAGCGCAACGAGCCTGCCCGTGCGCTTCAATCCTACCGCCCCGCCGGCCGAGCCAGCGGCAATGCGATCGGAGCCGGCCGCCACGGCGACGCCGACGCAAGCGCGCGTCGTTGTCGGCTCGACCGAACCGATCCGACCGGTGCTGGTCAAGACGCTGGCGGTCAAAGCCGGCGTGCGGACTGCATCGCTCGGGGCATTGCACGTTGCCGCGCCGGCTGGCGAACCTCAGCCGGTCGCGGCCGCGGCGCTGGCGCCCACACCCGTGGCGGCTGCGAAGCCTGAGGCGGCGGCACCACCGCCGGCTCCCGTGACCGCGGCGAAGCCCGAGCCATCAGCACCACCAGCCGCTCTCGTCGCCGCGGCAAAACCTGAGCCCGCCGCCCCTCCGCCCGGCCCCGTGGCCGCGGCGAAGCCCGAGCCATCAGCACCGCCGCCCGCTCCCGTCGCCGCGGCAAAACCTGAGCCCGCCGCCCCTCCGCCAGAGGTCGCGACGAAGCCCGAGCCGGCCGCAGAGCTGCCTAGTCCGGGCGTCGCGAGCGCATCGCCTGCCGCCGCAGCGTCCGGGCCCGCCACACCTGCCGCGAAGCCGGCGCCCATGCCCACAGCAAGGCCGGCGTCGGCCGCGCCGGCGGCGAAGCCGCAGCACAAGCCGGGTTGGATGATTCAGGTCGGCGCGTATCCCGCCGAGCAGGCCGCCAAGCAGCGCCTCTCCGCCGTCCAAAGCAAGGCGTCGAAAATGCTCACCGGCGCGGAAGCTTTCACCGAAACGATCGATAAGGGTGGCACCACCTATTATCGCGCGCGCTTCGCCGGGCTCGACAAGGACAAGGCGGAAGCCGCCTGCAAATACCTCAAGAAAAACGACGTCGAATGCGTGACCATCAAGAACTGACGTCGAAGCGAAAGACCGGGACGCCGCGTCGCACAGGAGCTGCCAAATGTCGCCTCCAGTAAAGGAGTTCAGCGATGGCGGCGCAAAAGTACTTCCTTGGCCTCGTTGACGCGGGCCGCGAGATACGTCGACCCCCCTTGGTCGGGATGCAGTTTCTTCATGAGCGCGCGGTGGGCGCGGCCGATGTCCTCCGCGCTCGCCCCCGGCTGCACGCCAAGGATCTGATACGCCTCCTCTTCCGTCATTTTGCCGCCGCTCCACGCCCGGCGGTCCGCGCCCGTTGCCGCATCACCTTGCACGTGTTCACGCCAGCGGGGCTCCCGGCGGTCGAGATACGCCGCAAGTAACGCGCGACTTTCCTCGTCGATCTCGGGAAGGAAGCCGGTGAGCGTTGCGACGTCGAGCGCGTCCAGCACCGCGCCTTCATGCCGTCCCGCGAGGATGCGTCCACGCATTGCGCCGGTGTCGTGATCGAGCTCCATCTCGACGAAGGCCGAGCGCACCCGCGATACCTGGCCGGCGCTTTTGTGCGTGCGCGCAGCAAGGCCGGGTATGCTCCACGGCAGCCATCCCAGCAGGCCGAGGCCGGTGAGGCCGAGCGGGATGGCGATGTCGAGCCGCCCGCGCACCCCGAGCAGCCCGGCGGCGGCGAGCGCACCCAGCCCGCCGCCGGTTTTGAGCACCACGGCGGCGGTTTGCGGGTTGACCTTGGTGAAGGCATTGAGCGCCCACAGCACCAGCGCCAGCACCACCAGGCCGAAAATGATCGTGGCCATTACGGTCTCATCTGCTCGAGCAGCTTGATCGCGCCGGTCTGGCGTCGCGCCGAGAGGTCGGCGAGCGCGCGCATGCCGCCCGCGGCATAGGCGGCGGCCGCGCGCAACAGCTCGGCGAGTTCATGGGCTGCGCCCGGATCGAAGCGGCAATAGGCCCCGCGCGTCAGGCGTGCGATCTCGCGAAAGGCTTGTTCGGTGATCGGATCGTCGCCTTCCTGGAACATGAAGGCGGGCACGCCGAGGAGCCCGAGCTCGCCGGCGGCGTGACAAAGATCGTCGAGCTTTTCTTCCATGGCGTCGCCGACGAAGACCATGGCCTGCACCTTCGTAATCTGGGTTTCCCGCTTGGCATGGGCGATGATCTTGCCGATCTGGGTATGGCCGCCGCGGCAGTCGATCCGCTCCATCAGCGCGCTCAGCCGCTCGGCCTGCGAGACCCAGCGCGAGGCCCGGCATTCGCTGAGGCCACGGTAATAGACCAGCTGCACGTCGAGCCCGCCGATCGCAGCCGCCTCGCGGAACATGTCCGCCTGCAGCCGGCAAGCCGTATCCCACATGGGTTGGCGGCTCATGGTCGCGTCAAGGGCGAAGATGAGCCGCCCTCGCCGGCCGGGTTCGGCAGTCGGAGCAAGGCCCTTCACCTGGGCAAGGAAGGCGTCGATCTCCGCGCGCGTGGCGGTCGCTGCCGGTGCGCGGCTGCGATCCGTCGGTGAGCGGTCGTGACGATCATTGGCCATGGCAGCAGGCGCTTCAACGGGCGACTATCCCAACGCCCATAAGGTGGCCATATCCGCCGTCCGGCGCAATGCCCGCGCCGTCGCGGGCTGAGCGCAGCGCAACACACTGCGACGCCACGTGGCCTCCCCGCCGCGGCTTTGGTAATTTGCGCGCGGCGTCGCGAGCCCCAACCACACGAAGTCTGTCCCCATGGCCATTCGAGTCGTGCGCACGGTGTCGGCGTTGCGCCGCACCTTCATGCAGTGGCGAGCGGCCGGCGAGCGGATTGCGCTCGTACCGACCATGGGCGCGCTCCATGGCGGTCATCTCGCGCTGGTGCGGGCGGCGCGGCGGCGCGCGAAACGCGTCATCGTCTCGATCTTCGTCAACCCCGCGCAATTTGCGCCGCGGGAGGATTTTGCGAGTTACCCGCGAACCTGGGACGCCGATCTTGCCGCGCTCGCCGATATGGCGGTCGACCTCGTCTGGGCGCCGCCGGTGACGGCGATGTACCCTTCCGGTTTTGCCACCCGCATCGTGCCGGAGGGACCGGCAACGGCCGGGCTCGAGGACAAGTTTCGCCCGCATTTTTTTGCCGGCGTGGCGACCGTGGTCGGAAAACTCTTGATCCAATGCGCGCCCGACTTCGCGATGTTCGGCGAGAAGGACTACCAGCAGCTCAAGGTGGTGACGCGGCTGGCGAAAGACCTCGATTTGCCGGTGAAGATCGTCGCGGTTGCGACCGTGCGCGAGCAGGACGGCCTCGCTTTGTCCTCGCGCAACAGCTATCTGTCGGCGAGCGAGCGCGC